>WQYP01000035.1 GCA_009781185.1 Phycisphaerales bacterium
CACTACACCGCATTTTGAGCCGTTTGGCCCACATCCCGAAACCTCAACCTCAATCCCGCATCAAAAACGAGGATCGACGCCCACAAAAAAAATAAAATTATTTTTACTCGCGAACTTGGGGTAGAGCATTTTTCATGTGGTCGAGGCGTGATGACATGCGCAGGAAGCGAGAGCCAAAGCCCCGCATTGCCATGCGGGGCTCCAAAACGCTACGGGCGAGTGAAAAATGCTCTACTCATCGCACAGCCTCCATAACGCTTTTCTACTCGCTATCCTACCCAGTTTGCACGACCCAACCAAAACTTCGAACCTCGAATTTCCTTCTGGCTACTGGCTACTGGCTTCTGGCGTCTCAGACAACACATACCGCTCCAGCGCCACGCCCACGCAATCGTGATCGTTCGACGGCAAAACCGCATGCACCATCTGCTTCACCGCGTCCCACGCATTCTCCGGCGCCAGCGACAAGCCCGCCCATTGCAGCATATGCATGTCATTGGGCGCATCGCCGATCGCCATCACTTCGCTACGATCCACCCCCAGTTGCTGAGCTACTTCCGCCAGCGCCAATGCCTTGCTGACCGTCGGATTCATCACCTGCAACAAATGCAGATCCGAGCGTACCTGCGAGATTTTCCCCGCAAACTTTTTCAGAACGCTCGTTTCCAGATCCGTGATCCACGCGGGCTTGCCAATCAGTAGCAGTTTCGTAATCGGCACCGTCAAAAACGCCGACAGCGGCCCGATGAAATCCGGCGTAAACTTCTTCGCCGTCTCCACAACATACTCCGGCACCTCGTCAAAGTGATCCGTATACCACTTATCCAGAATCTCCACGCTCACCAGCAACTCCGGATATTTTTTGCGTGCAAAGGCGATCACCTTCCGAGCAATCGCCGCCTCCAACGGCACGTGCCGCACGATCCGCCGACGCCGCTCGTCCCAAATCAACGCACCGTTATAATTGATCGTCGGCATATCGAGCTTGAGCGCCAGAAAATAATCCCGCACCGACCGCGGTGGCCTCGCCGTCGCCAGCACAATCTTCACCCCCGCCCCCATCGCATCGCGCAGCCGCGTACGCGTGAAAGGCGTAATCGATTTTTTCGAGGTCAGCAGCGTACCGTCCAAGTCCAGCGCCACCAGCCGAATCTTTTTACGGCCGTGAGGGTCGGCAATCAAATGCTGGTAACTTTTCTGGGAAGGAGAATGCACAAAGGCCACGGCAAATTTCCTTGGCCGCCAAATCAAAATCAAAAATCAAAAATAATGAGGATCAGGCGTACAGATGGGGATAATTCTTCACGCCCCAACCCTTGACACGACCCTTGCTGGGCTTACGGCCTTTATTGGCCTTCTTGGACCTCCAACGGAGGCGATAGTTAGTGCCGGGACGAGCCATGGATTGCCTGCCTTTCTTCAATCGAGCCATGCATGATAGCAGGAACCGGTCTATCCTGCAATCCCCGGTGTTAAATCGCAGCCGCGACCAGGTCGCCGATCTGCGTGGTGGAAAAGCCCATTTTGCCGGCGGCCTGCGATTTCATTTTTGGCGTCACGGCCATCACTGCGGCCTCCACGCGTGTGCCGGCATCCACCAGCTTTTTGTCGGCCTTGTGATTGCCAGTCTCACGCAGCAGCATTCCCATCGCGGCAATCGCGGCGACAGGATTGATCACGTTTTGGCCGGTGTATTTGGGGGCACTGCCGCCCATCGGCTCATACATGGAGACACCTTTGGGATTGATATTTCCGCCGGCGGCCACGCCCAGGCCGCCCTGCAGCACGGCCGCCAGGTCCGTGATGATGTCGCCGAAAATGTTGTCGGTGACGACGACGTCGTAGAATTCGGGATTTTTGACGAACCACATGCAGGCGGCGTCGATGTGATTGTAATCGCGTTTGATGTCGGGGAATTCTTTGTCGCCGATTTCGTTGAAAGCCCGCCACCAAGTGTCGCCCGCATAGGTCAGGACGTTGGTTTTGTGTATGAGGGTGAGCTGTTTTTTGGGACTGTTGCGGCGACGGGTCAGTTCGAAAGCGTAGCGAATCGCCCGCTCGGCGCCAAAACGCGTTGTTATATTTACCTGCGTGGAGACTTCCTGCGGCGAGCCTTTGTACTGAAAGCCGCCGGAGCCGGAGTAAAGGCCTTCGGTGTTTTCCCGCACGACGATGAAGTCGATATCCGCAGGCTTTTTGTCTTTCAGTGGCGTTTCCACGCCGGGATAGAGCCGCACCGGGCGGAGATTGATGTACTGATCCAACTCAAAACGCATCCGCAAGAGCATATTTCTCTCAATGATGCCCGGGGCGATTTTGGGATGGCCGACAGCCCCCAGGTAAATCGCATCAAATTTCTTCAACTGCTGGACTTCCACATCATCGACGACGGGGATGGTCATGCGAGCCGGATCGCCGCCGCGGGCGAGGTAGCGATCGCCATTAATATCGAAATGGGTGAGTTTGTATTCCACGCCCGTTTTAGCCGCCACGGTTTTAAGGACTTTCAAACCTTCCGCCACCACTTCCGGACCTGTGCCGTCTCCGCCAATGACCGCAATTTGCAACATATGTCGTTCCTTATTCTGAAAAAGACAGGCCATAGTGTAAGGCGAAAAGGAAGGAACTGCAAAATAGCCTTGCGTGGAAATAGCCTCAAGGCTTAACGCCTCCTCGCGCGTCTTATCCATGAGTTTCATGAGAGCCTCTGGCGATCGAAGCCTTGCGTTGCCACGCAAGGCTATTTGCCTCTCTCTTAAAAAATGTAAAAAAGAGGTCAAATCATGGCCGCCGGCGGACATAAGGGGTTAAGGAGTGATTGATCTATGACGGATCGAACCCAGTGGGAAGCGGAGCGTTTTGTGGATTTGATTTATGCGGCGGCGGAGCGGCAGACGGGCGGCGATGCGCAAACGGCGACGGGCGGCGCGGCGGCGGACTTTGCATGAACGGCAGGCCGGACAAATGCGGAGAGAAACGATGGCAGATGAAGCGTGTCGGCGAGACTTGGCCGGCGTGTTGGATGAGGCGTTGTTGAAGCTTAGCGATTTGGATCGTGAAGTGGTGGCACGCCGGTATTTGTACGGCGAGACGAACGGCGATCACTTCTGCTAATCACTTCTGCTATTGCAGCAGCTTGAGCACTGCTTGCGGCGTGGTGTTTGCCTGGGCCAGCACACTGACGCCGGCCTGGACTAAGATCTGATTTCGCGTGAGATTGCTGGTTTCCGTGGCGAAGTTCGTGTCCTGAATGTCCGATGCGCTCGAGGAGACATTTTCAAGGGCTACCTGCAACGAGTTGATGTTGGTTTGCAGGGTATTTTGTTCGAAGGCGCCCAGGCGGCCACGAAGCATGGAGACCTGATTGATGGCTGCATCGAGGATGCTTGATGCTTTATTGGGATTGCTATCGAGACTTGCGGCGCCGCCGGTTTGCAGATCGGTGAGATAGCCGTCGGTCGCGTTGCCCAGGTGGCTGGCGGAAACGGAATCGATGGCGATACCGACCTGCTGGTTCGACTGCACACGGGAGCCGAGTTGGAAGACTGCACCGCCGCCGGTGATGGTGAAGTTTTGCGTTCCGACGCCGAAGTTCGGGTCGAGGTTCAGCGACATGGTGAGCGTGGCGGTATTGAGGCTCAGTTGCAGGCCGTTGCCGATGGCCATGCTGCCGTTGATGCTGGCGATCGCGTCCTGTCCCTGGGCGCGTTGCTGAATCGATCCGGAAGTAGTTTGGGTGACGAAGGAGGAAGCGTCGCCGCGAACGGAGACGGAGACGAAGTTTTTGGAGCCAAAGCCAGTCGAGGTGAGTGTGAGTCCGGAGGAGGGGTCGGTGGCGGAGGTGAGCATGGCTGAAACGCCGGTGGAATCGCTCAGGCGATTGATGGAGGCGACCATGGCGGAGACCGGGGTGCCGGAAATGAACTTGAGTTCCTGGACGCCCTGCGAGCCGGTGAGTTCGATCGTGACGGAGGTCGCCACGGCGGACTGCTTGAACTGGAGCATCGCCGGTTGGGCGGACTGGAGAACGTTAACGGAAACGGGGATGGTGGAGGCGGTGCCGAAGGAGACGTTGTTGATCTGGACATCGTGCAGGGCGCTGGTGACCACGCCGCTGGTGACGTAGCCGAGCGAGCCGTTGAGGAGTTGCTGGCCGCCGAAGCTGGTGGAGTTGGCGATGCGAGTGATCGACGCGATGGCTGAGTCGACCTGCATCTGGTTGGCCTGGATTTCGTCGGCGGACATGCCGCCGGTGTTTGCAGCTTGCACGACGAGGCCTTTGATCGAAACGAGCAGATTGGATACTTCGCCCAGCGCCGCATCCGCAGTGGAAATCACGTTGGAGGCGCGGGTGGAGTTATCCATCGCGGTCTGAATACCCTGGATTTCGCCCTTGAGTTGTTGGCTGATGATCAAGCCGGCGGGATCGTCTGCCCCGCTGTTGATCCGTACCCCGCTCGATAGACGTTCCAGCGACTTATCCAATGATGTTTGGCTTTTGGCCAAATTGGTATTGGCAATTAGTGCGCCGACATTGGTATTGATTCGTGACATGACAATCCTCCGTGATTGGCCTGGGCTTCTGAACCCGGAATACTAACTTTCTTAATTTTTTATTCCTGACTTTTGGTTTCTTTATTTGGCTCCGCTGTCGCTGGGTTGTGGGGGAGAGGATGGGGGGTGGGGCGGTGCTGTCGTGGCAGGTCTCGAGATGCCGCCGTTCTTGGCGTCGCTGGCCTGCTGCGGCCTGGTGAAGGGCATCCGCGGCCCAATCCCCTTGCTCGGAACCGCCTTGCCGATACCTGGCGTGGAGGGAGATGAGGGGGCAGAGGAGATATTCGGCAAATCTTCCATCTTGACTTTCGCGGCTTCACGGTTTTCCCGCTGGATCGCCTCATACACCTCTTTGCGGTGCACGGGGACCGTCGCAGGGGCCGTGATGCCCAGGCGGACCTTATCGCCTCGTATGTCGACGATCGTGATCTCGATGTCGTCGCCGATCATGATCGTTTCGTCGCGTTGTCGCGAGAGTACTAACATCTGTTGGGCTCCTTCCCAACCCGCCGCTTTCGGCAGCGGGATGTTTCTAGCAAAACTCCCAAACGCATCGGACCAACAAAGTCCGCGAGAGCTCAACGCCATTCCATAGCATTGCAGCGCCGTATCCGGGAGTCTTGGCCGCCTCCGTGCGGCATCAGACTATTTTCTATTCACTTTACAATCCGGAGCGAATCGCCGCTCGGAACCAACGCATACATTAAAACATATCCGCGTCTGTCTGTGTCTGTCTATGGCTATTTCCAGTCACAGCTCTACCAGCATTACTCAAGCCGATTTGCTCACGTACGTCTTATCGGGCTGTGCGGTTGGCGCCGCGGTCTTACCGGGGCGGACCAGTTGCACGATCGGCTGCCGGGTCTGGTATTTTTTCTCGGAGATCACCACCTGGGCGGCCACGCGGGTCGTCGCATGGATCACCAGCGGCCCCTGCAGATTGGCCGTCAGCGTGTCGCCGACCTTATTCACGATCACCAGGACATTGGCTTCCGACAGGTCAGCAAGGCCGATCTCCTGGCGAATCTCCTCGCGGAGCGGAACCTGATAATCCGGCACGAACAGCAGCGGATCGGTTACCACGAAAGCGAGATCCGCAGCCTCCACCGACTGCAGCCAGTAAAACGAACTGTCCGCCTCCGGCTGAATCAGCACGTACCCGCGATACTTCGGGAACCCCAGAATGCCTCGTGGGAACTCGATGATCCGGCTTGCGTCCACGTCCACGGGACCGAATCGGCTGGTGAGAACTTCCATGTGAAACTCCTTGGCGACCTGTGTTTCCTTTCGGCTTCTTTCGTTGCATCCCGAACGACCCTGTTCTGGGCGAGCCATTGAGCACGACTTGCGGTCGCTGCGTGTCATGCGTTGTTATCGGTTATTTTGCTCCATTGACATAATAAATTATCTAGTCATTTTAAGTTATTGTAAGAAATCCAGTAAACTTAAACTTTGGTTGTTTGCCGTGACCTGCAGTGCCGCCTGGTAGACGCCGGTGAGCAGTTGGTACTGCGTGATTGCGGAGGTCATGTCGGTGTCTTGCAGCAGGCTCAGCAGGCTCTGGAGCTGCGTTTGTTCGGAGGTGAGGTTATTTTGCCGCGACTGGAGGTCCTGCTCGCGTGCGCCGATGACGCCGTTGGCGGTGATGACGCGTTGACCATCCGTTTCCAGGAGAGCCGCGGCACGCTGGATGCCGGCGGTATCGTTGCTCAACAGCGCATCGCGGAGTTGCGAGAGCGTGCTGAAGAGCCCCTGCGGTTGCACCGGATTCACATCATCGCCGGCGATTACTCCCGTCGTCGAGGACTTGAGAATGCCCAGTTGCTCCGCCGCCTGCGAGGCGTTGAGCGAAGTGACGCTCAGGGAGCCCGAGCCGGTGGAGGCGTCGGAAAGCTCGATGCCGTTGCCCGTAGGATTGAGGCTCGCGGTGACCGCGTTGGCGCCGTTGTTGCCGTCCGCGTTGTTGATACGGTCCAGAACGTCCTGGATGGTGGAAGCGCCCGCGAGGTTGACGGTAAAGCTGGTGCCATCGCGGCGAGTGATGCGGAAATCATCGGTGGAAAAGGTGATGTCTCCGCCGGTGAGGGTACCGTCGGTGCCGACCTGGAAGATTCCCAGATCGGAGCCATTGCTGATGAAATCGCTACCGGCGGTGACGGTGAGGTTGCCCGTGCCGCCGGAGGTATCGCTGAGCGTGATGCCGTTGCCGGTGGAATTGAGAGCCGCAGTAACGGTGCCGCCGCCGGCGTTATTGATGGCGGCGATGAGTTGGTCCGGCGTGGTGATGCCGTCGGTTTTGACGGAGAACTGCGAGCCATCGGTGCGGGTCACGACAATGCTACCAGAAAGTCCGGGGAGCGAGGAGGTGCTCACGCCGACGCCGAGGTTCAAATCGCTGAGCCGGACGGAGGTCGTAAAGGAGCGGATGCCCAGATCGTCGGCAGTCGAGCCGCCGTTTTCACCGATCGTCATCGAGCAACCGGAAACGGGATTGAACAGATTGATGCCGTTGCCCGCGGCATTGATTTCGGCGGTAACGTTGGTGCCTGAGCCGTTGATTTTGTTGAGCAGGTCCCCAACGGTGGTAACGCCGTCGAGGGTGATCGTGGCGTTTTGGGAGCCGTTGGTGATGATGAATCCGGTGGGGTCGATGCCGGCGCCGTTTCGCAGGGAAGCGATGGTTGTCGTGGCGGTGATTTTCGGTTGCAGCGGCGTGCCGGTGGTCACAGCGCCGGCGGCTGTCGTGCCTGTGAGCCCCAGGTCCGAAGCCATGCTGCCGCCGCCGCCGACATCGCCGATGGTGATCGCCTGAGTGGAATCGCCTTGGAGCACGAAGGATCCGCCATTGGTGCTCAGCGTCGCATCGGAACCGGCAGCGGCTAGCGCGGCATTGACCATGTTGACCACGTCGCCGACGTTAGCGGCCCGCGATAGATCGACGTTCAACGTCGAAGTGGGAGGGGACCCGATCGTGATACCGATCGAGCCGCTCGAGATGCCTTTCAGCGAAGCGCCGGTGAGATCCACGAGCCGAGTGGTGGCCGTGAGCGACGGCGTAAGATTCTGGCTGCCGGCGACTTCCGCGGATTGACCGCCGAAGACCTGACTGCCGTTGACGGTGTAGGGAATGACGGCTCCGGACGCCGTGAGGATGCCTTGTCCTTGCTGTGTGCCGACATATTTATATCCACCGTCGGCGGCGATGAAGGGATTTTGCGAACCGCTTTGTCCGCCGAAGACCGCCTGGCCGCGATATTGCGTGTTGGCCAAGTCCTGGAGTTGCTGCAGCAGGGAATTAACGATCTGTCCCTGAGCGGCTCGCTGATCCGCGGTCGCGGTGGAACCGACCATGGAATTGGCAATGCTCTGTGCCTGCGTGACGAGCGTGGAGATATTGCTCAATGTCGAATCGGCCATGCCAAGGAAACCGCTGGCGAAGGTCAGGTTATTGTTGTACTGGGTATTGGCCGCAATCTGCTGGTTCAGCCCCATAATGCCGACCGTGGCGGCGGGATCGTCGCTGGGCAGGCTGAGTCGCTGGCCCGTGGCGATCTGCTGCTGAACCTTGAGCAGGGAGAGCTGGTTCGACTGGAGCGTTCCCAAACTCATTGCACTTTGCAATTGATTAGAAACGCGTCCGACTGGCAGTGGCATCGTACTCATCTAACAACTCAATCCTTAGCTAATCAGTCCAAGAATCGTTTGCAACATTTCGTCAACGACGGTGATAAAACGGGCGCTGCCTTGGAACGCCCGCTGGTATTGGGTGAGGTTGATCGCCTCTTCATCCATGGAGACGCCGCTGATGGATTGCTGCTGGGCGAAGAGCGTGTCGTGGATCGTTTGTCGCGTGGTGGCGGCATCGGAGGCCGTCTTACCGGCGGAGGCCAGGGCGCCGATGTAGCTTGTATAGAAATCATTGATGCCCTTGCCGCCCAAAATCGAAACGGACGCCGCGCCGGCCAACGCCAGCGCCTGGGCATTCTGATTCGACCCCGCCAAATTACCCCGGCCCGTCGCAAGAAGATCAGAGTTATCCTTCAGTGTCTGGTTGACATCGATATTGCCGGCATTGGTACCGGTGAAGAAAGTATTGATTCCCAGGGCCGCTAAAGTACCGCTCGTATCCTCGCCGAAACCGAAAGTAATATTCTGGTCATTCGAAGAAATCACCAGGTTCCCGGCGGCATTGACGCTCGCCGTAATCGCACCGCCGCCGGCGTTATTGATCGACGCCACAAGAGAATCCAGCGAATCCTGCGTCCCCTGCCCGGAAAGATTGACATTGATCTGCTGCGTCGTGATCAGCCCCGTGCTCGCATCCGTAAGATACAAATTGAACGAACCATTGCTCGGCGGAAACGCAATCCCCGCGGCAGGATCGTTCAGAGCGACCGTGGAATTCAGCACCTGCGTCGTACCGGTCACCGAGGAAAATCCCGCAAGCCCCTGCCCCTGGCTATGAATCGTATTGACCGCGTTAATCAAACCGGCAGCGACTGAATCCACCGTTTGGATAGCCGGATTAATATAGTTATCGCGGGCATTGATCAGACCGCCGATTTGTCCGCCGGTGGGATTCATCAGATCGCCATTATCGCCGAAGACCACTTGCAGGCTGACGGCGCCCGTCGAGTCGCTCACCAACTTGGTGCTCACGCCGCGAGTGGTCGTGCCACTCACCAACGGCACGCTCCCCACAAGCACCGTCAAATCCCCACCGCCCTGATCGACCACGCGAATATCCATGATCTGTGAAAGTTGCGAGAGCGCGTCATCTCGCTGATCCATCAAGGCATTTGCCGCGCTGGCCGGCGAACCCGCGGCAGAAATCTGTTTGTTCAACTCCGCAATCTGCTTCGCCAACGAATCCGCCGTGCTCGCTTGCGTCGTGATCTGCGACTGAATATTGGACTGCATGGTGCCCAACTGCGACCGCAGTGACTGCAGGTTCTGGCTCAGCGAAATGCCATTCTGAATCACCACCGCACGCTGGCCGGAATCCTCCGGATTGTTCGCCAGCGTCGAGAAACTATTGAAAAAATCCGTCATTTGGGAAGCCAGATCACCATCGTTGAGCGGCCCGAAAACCGCCTGCAACTGAGTCAACTGCGTGTTCAGCGTATCGGCCGCATACTGATCGCTGGTAGCATGACGAAGCCCGTCATTGAGAGCCTGGCTCACCTGTCGTTGTATAGAAGCAACGGTAGCTCCGGTGCCAACGTATTGGCCGCTGGCAGTCGGAACGCTCGGATTGGTGGTGATGTTGGCGACCTGGCGGCTATAGCCTGAAGTGCCCGCGTTGGCGATGTTATTCCCGGTAACTTCCAGCGCCGTCTGCTGCGTCGCAAGACTCGATTTACCAAGATTAAGTGCACCAAACAAACTCACATCATGTTCCTATATCAGACTCTGCCGCAATCAAAGCCCACTGACCCCGTTGGCGCGGGCTGCCGTGCTCTCGATCCCTCATTACGCGGGGATATCAAGCAAATGAATCCCTTTCATCGCGGCTTTACGTCCATTTCGCATATATAAGCCGGCGTGCTGCGCCAGGCCAGTGACAACTTTCAATACTTTCGCCAATCCTTTAACCACCGTCTCCGCGACCTTGGCATTGATTCGCGACGTGCGGTCAACCTGCTCGACCACCGTCTTGAGCTGACCGGCCAGCCCCAGCAACTGCGACTTCACCGGTTCGCCAACATGCTTGGCAACCTCCGTAACCGTCGGCCCGATTCCCTTGCCCAGAGCCGCTCGAAGCCGCCGAATCAAGGCCGCCCGACGCGTTTCCATTTCCTCCGCTCGTTGCATCTCCAAGCGCTCTTGTTCTGCAACACCCTGCAGACGTTCGATGTCGAAGGTCCGCATCGCTTCCTGCCGCGACGCCGCGATCTGCAGAATCCGCTGCTGCATCAGCAGCATTTCGCGGAGCAGGTTCACTAATTCTATTGCGAGCTTATCCATGTACATCCAATTTCGTCGGATTCGTTATGTTCGTCTGGCTGGCCGCGTTTCTATTGATCAGTCGGTTTGCCAGTGCCGTCTTGATGCCCATTTTCGGACTCTGCGCAAGGCGGTCAGCAATCTGTCTATCAAATTCCGGACCAAACGTTTTTTCACCGATTCCGCCCGAAAAAACGCTGTTTTTTCCCCAAGGGGAGCGCCGAAGTTGCTTGAGCATCGGCAGAATCAGCGCGTTGGCGGTGAGATCGCCGGCGGCCTGCTCCGCCTTGGTCCGGCGAGCAAGTTCCGCCGCGGATAAATTCCCTTTTAACTTGGTATCGAAAGCCCGGGCAAAGGCGCCGCTGACCGAACCGCTGGAGCCACGATTCGCCGCCGCTCCGGCCGCCGCGCCCAGGTGCAGCCCTTTCCGCGCCGCCCGCCCACCCCCCACAACCCCCTGCATTCCCTGTAAAAACTCTGTCGAATTAAAACCAGAACCCATAGCGATCCTCGCATCATGCATCGTGGCACAGGCGTCCCGCCCGTGTCCCCCTCCTCCCCATCCTCCCGCCTCTTCGATTATTGAATGACCAGGTCCGCCTTGAGCGCGTTGGAATCATGCAATTTCCGAACGATCGCGATGCGATCGTCAGGACTGACATTGTACAAGCGAAACGCTTCCATCAAGCTGCGGAGCTTGGTGTTTTGGGGCATGGAACCCGCTGGCGAAGAAGAAGAAGAAGAAGGGACGGGTGGAACGATTTCGATCATCATTCCGCCGTGGATAATCGTCGTCGGAGCCAGTTCCACTTCCTGTGTGAAAACAATCGTTTTCGTTTTGGTATCGATCACCACTTTCGCCGGGTCGGGAATATTCGGCAGCGGCAGACTACGAACCCGCGAAATAAATTGCGTCACGTTTTTCAATTCTTCCGGTGGGATTATCACGTCAATACTTGTCGAATCGACAGGAAAAGCGACCGCTTTGCCGCCGGTCTGCACCTTCACGTCTTCGTTGATCTGATCCGCAACGGCGGTCGCGGTCTCCGGATTCGCGGTGTTCGGATGCAGAACCAGCGTAAACCGCCCATCCTTGATTTCGTCCGGCAAGGCGTCTTTAATCATCACCGCTCCGCCTACAACCCGCGCACGCGTCGGATGTTGTTCATCATCCAGCAGGCATTCGCCACTCGCCATCGCAAAAATATTCGTCCGATCGGTCATGGAGAGGATCATGGGCGTGAGGAAAAGCTGTCCGCCGCGAAGACTCTTCGCCGATCCGACCGACGAAACGATAGCGTCCAGCGATTCGCCCTCATGAGCGCCTTGGGCGGGAATATTCACCGTGACCTGAACGACCGCGACGTTATTGTTATTTTTCAGTTCGCGTTCGAGCGTCCGCTCATCACCGAGATTGCGAACAAGCGCCGCCAATTTCGTGATTGTCAGCGCATTATCGCCGCCGTCACCGGTCCCCTTAAGCCCCACAACCAGCCCATAACCAATGATCGAACTGGGCGATTCATTCTTCAGACGCGCGACGTCACGGATCTTCAAAGCCTGTGCCGGAATGCATAAAGCTCCAATAACGACCGCCATGACGACAGCCGCTCTATGCGTAGTTCGGTTACTATTTTTGCAGATGCTCATGAAAGTCCTTATTATCCAAGAACTCAGAAGTTCTGAATCAGCCACAAGCTCGAAACCTTTTGGCTTCCAGCTTCTGGCTTCTGGCTTCTTCCACTCACAGCAGATTGAACTTATCAATCAGTTTATTAAGCCAGCCGTTTTTGACCCCGTCGTGCACATCGCCCTTGGTCTTCTTGCTCAGGTTCAGATTGGCAAGCTGCGTGCTCAGCACGGTGTTGTCGCCGGTGACATCCTGGATTCTGCAGATGCCGCTCATGCGATATTCCTGCACATTTCGATCCACGGTGATCTGTCGGACGGCTTCGATGACCATCGTGCCGTTGGGCTTGATGTCCACGACCACGGCGGAAAAGCGATCGGTGAAAGTATCGGACCGCTGGTGGGAGGCCGTGAAGTCCTTGTTGTTGTCATAATGGAACTTGATTTCCGGCAGCTTGCTGGGCTGGCCCACAACGCCCACCGTCGGCACCCCGCTGGCGCTGTGGCTCAGTTGCAGAAACTGCTGTAACGCAAGGTCAAAATCCTGTTTCTTTTCGTTCTTGTTCTCGCTGTCGCTCGATGTCGCCGAATTCTCCGCCACGATGATCGTGACCAGATCATTCTTCTGGAATTTCCGCGGTCTGGCCGGTCCGGCCGCCGTGAAATCTACCAAGGAACGACCTATCTGCTGCCCATCGGCGCCAACGGGCACCGGCGTCTGGGCCGCAAGTTTGTATAGATTGCCGCGAACCGTACCCGTGGACTGCACTACAACGTTCGCAGGCTTTTCCGTGGGGCGGATGGGCGCTTCCGGCGCGGCCGGCGTCACGACCGGCGGCGGTAGACCAGGCAGCTCCGCCTCCACAATGCCGCTCGTGAACACCATTATTGCCACCGCCAAAATGTATCGTTTTGTACTCATCTTATCTCCCGTAATTGTTTTTCAAGTTGATCACTGACAGAACCAACCACCGCCAAGCGTTTGCCTATTAAGGTGGCCTGATACGTTTCATTCGTCGAGTTCTTTTTCACCTGGATGGCCTCATGGAGCTTCCCGCTCTGCATGGCGACTCCGTCCATCTGCACACGCAGATTGCCCTGCACGAAAAATACTGTGATAGCCTCACCTCGTCCGACCATCTCCATCGGCCGAAAATCTCGCTGATCGAGCATACTCCCCGCAGATACCGACCGCACTGCCTCCATCCCCACTACTTTCTTCTCATCGTTGAAAAGTGTCGGCATTTGTCGATCCAGCCATGCATCATCGATGCGGAAATGCGACCTGAGTACCACGTCCCCCTTGGATAGTTCCGAAGTAGCAATCAACACGCGCTCCCGCTTGAACACCTGTACCTGCACATTGAACCGCTGCAATATCCGAGAACCTTCCACGTACTGCACTTCGAACTGCACCGATCCTACGAAGCTCCGGGTCAGCGGCTTCAACACAAATGCCTTACCTGCAGGTGCCGGCGAATCCAGTAGCGGATGTGAACTGGTAAAATTAATCCGCAAATCCTCCTCGCCGACACGAAGCAGTTCTGCCAACTTCGTCGAAATCAACTTCGCCAGCGTTTCCGACGATGCTTCCTTTACCGGAGTGTCGGACTTTACAGCAGCCCCCCCTCTCACCGCCACAACTACCGGCGCCACATCAGTCCGAACGACAACCTTAGGTTCAACCACCGGTGCCTTCGCAGCGGGCGATTCAATTTTAACTTCGCAATTCGCCGCCCCTGTCACGTTCAGCCGATCCGCCAATTGCCCCGGACCGGTCTGCGCGATCACCGCCATCAGGACCGATTCCGCCCGAACGTTTCGAGATTCGCGTAAATTCGGCAGAATCACGAGGTTTGCCAGTTGCTCTGCCGTCTTGGCATCCGTTCCCGTGATGGTAGCCACATCGCCAAGCCGCACATCCTGACTCGCCGCGACGGACGCTTCCTTCGAAATCCGAATGACCTGCCCGAACGCAGAATGCCCAACCAGCATCACTGCCACTACCATCATCAATATATTAATTATTCGTTTCATGATTTCTCTATTCAAAACAGGTCTGTGTCTGTCCGTGGCTAATTCCCGTTATCGCCGCAGATTGTTCACCTGTTGCAGCATCTGGTCCGCGGCCTGGATGCTCTGGCTGTTAAGTTCGAAAGTTCGCTGCGTTTTGATCATATTCACGAGTTCGGTGACCGGATCGACATTGCTTGTTTCGAGAGCGGCCTGTTGCAGGACGCCGGTGCCATTCAAGCCGGGGTTTTGCAGGATTTCAGGGCCGCTCGCGTCGCTGCGTTGGAAAAAGTTCCCGCCCATCTGTATGAGGCCCTGCGGATTCCGGAAATTGGCGATTTGAATCTGCCCGATTTCCTGCGAATTCGTCGAGCCCGCATTGGTCGAAAAAACTCGTCCATCCTGCGAAATAGTAATCCCGGTAGAATCCTGCGGCACAGTGATCGGCGGGTCCAACAAATAACCGTCCTGACTGTTGCATACCAACTTGCCGTCGGTATTCACGAAAAAATTCCCGCTCCGGGTATATCCAAATCCGTCCCCCTGCGTCTGCATCACTTTCACACGAAAGAACCCCGTTCCCTGAATGCATACATCATACTGGCGCCCCGTCTGGATCATCGAACCTTGCGACATATCCAGTTGTGTTCCATTCACACGTGTACCGTATCCCACGGCAACCCCTATCGGCTGAATGTCACCCAACTCATTCTTCGCACCGGGCAACTGCTGATACTGGTAGAGCAAATCCTCAAAGGTCGCCCGGCTCGCCTTGAATCCGTTGTTATTGGCGTTGGCGATATTGTTGGAAATCACATCCAACTGCGTCGAGAGCGCCGTCATGCCGGTGGCAGCGGAATGTAGTGCTATGATGGCCATTCTAAGTCCCTAATTTCACTCGAATTTCAAAACTATCATTTGAACCATGCAATCACGCGATGCGGCCGATGCCGTTCGTCGACTGTAACGTCGTATCCTGCAGCGAGATCATTTTGGCATTGGCGTCGAAGATTCGCTGCCCGCTCATCATGTTGACCATTTCGACGATCGGATCGACGCCACTCATTTCGAGATTGCCCTGCAGCACCTGAGTGGTTTCCTTCATCGGAGTGAGAACACTGGGATCGTTGACGGTCAGAAGGTTGCGCCCCATCTTTACCAGTTGCCGCGGGTCCTTCACATCCAGAAGTTTGAGCTGGGTGGTGGCGTCTCCGCCTCCCCCCGCTCCTCCGTACTGCGTCAATTGGCCGCGTTTGTCCACCTTGATCATGTCCAGCGTAGGGTCGAGTGTGATAGGTTGGCCATCCTCTCCGAGGACCGCTCGTCCGGAGGCGGCGTGCACGAGGGTTCCCTGATCGTTGACGGTGAAACTGCCGTCACGGGTGAGGACAGTTTGGTCATTGTCTCCTTTGAGGGCGAAAAAGCCGCGACCATCGAGTGCCAAGTCGTTTAAGTTGTTGGTCGTTTTCAGCGATCCCTGCGTCAGGTCCACGCCTCCGCCCTGGAGGAAGACGCCGCCACCCTGATCGTCCAACACGGGGATTTTATAGGGGATCATGGCGGGGTCTTCGTGCGCGGCGTTGTTTCGCGACTGAACAATGGCGAGGTCGCGTTTGAAGCCGTTGGTCAGGGCGTTGGCCATGTTATTGGCGATCATATCCTGGCGCCGTTCCTGAGCCTGGAGTCCAGCCGCCGAGAGGTAAAGGCCGTACAACATTGTTTGTAAACCCTCCTGGTTCAAACACTTGCGTCAGCCCATTTGCCTGGCTTCGCTCGATCGCATCCAAATGATCGAGGAGGGCGATCTCCGCGAGCTTCAAAACCCGCTGAGAAATGAGCTCCAAATCGATGTCCATGGGCGAACGAAAAGCAAGCGTTGTGCCATCGACTGCGGCGGGGTTGTCGGCGATCGCTAACTCGCTTGGTACCAATATGTTAGGTGCGATTGCCCGGGTCTTTTCCTGCCATGATGCACCAAGGAAACGCGCAAGTGGCGGCATTTGAGGGCGCAAGATCTGCTGCTTCGTTATGCGCCTCGATATGTTATGATTTGTCCAAATTCGTCTAAATTCGTCTCCATTTGTCTGCCTTTTGGAGGGTTTTATGCCCCGATATGCCAACATTATTCTTCTTTTTGCTGACCAATTTCGTGGTGATGCGATTAACAATCCTGAGATTCAGACGCCGAACCTGAATTTCATGGCGGCGCGCGGGACGAACTTTACACATGCTTATACGCCTTGTCCGTCGTGCATTCCCGCACGAGCGATGCTATGGACGGGGATGTCGCAGTGGCATACGGGTATTCTCTCGATGAATGCTGAACAGCCGGATCTGTTTTCGGATTATCCGCACACGCTTGCTGGGGAACTTACTAAGGTCGGGTATCAGACGCATCTTTCGGGGAAGGGGCACTTTACGCCACAGGATGCGTTGATGGGATTTCAGAGCACTGAGGTTGATGAAGCTGGGCGAGTGGAAAAGGGGGGATTCAAGGATGCTTACCGTACGTGGTTTGCAAAACATGCTCCCGCGGGGGTGACGCCGGACGATCACGGTGTTGATTTTAATTCGTGGGTGGCGCGGGAATGGCATTTGCTGGAGTATCTGCATCCGACGGCGTGGACGATGACGAGTGCGATTGGTTTTCTGCAGCGACGGGACCGGGAGAGGCCGTTCTTTTTGAACATTTCGTTTGATCGTCCGCATTCGCCCTATGTGCCACCGAGGTCATATTGGGACATGTATTACAATCGTCCGATATCCGTGCCGCCGCCGTCGGTTGGGGGATGGGCGGGTCGCTCCCTCCCCTCCCCTACGGTCGCGGCTCAGCATGGGCTTGGGGTGGACCCGAATGCTTTGCAGGGGAAACTCTCTGAGTACCAGGTGCATCGGGCGAGGTCGGGGTATCGGGGTGAGATCAGTTTTGTGGATGCGCAAATTGGGAGATTGATGACGTTTCTGCGGCGGTATCAGCCTGAGGCTCGCGGGAATACGGTGTTTTTGTTTGCATCGGATCATGGGGATATGCAGGGGGATCATCATTTTTGGCGGAAAAGTCAGCCATATGAGGGGTCGGTGAGGGTGCCGCTGATTTTGCTGCCGCCGGAGGGATTGAAATCGTTGCGTCATGTTGCGGATGAGCCTGTGAGTCTGATGGATATTATGCCGACGCTGTTGGAGTATGCGGGTGTCGAACGGCCGCCGACGGTGGAGGGGGAATCGCTGGCGCCGCTGACCCAGTGCGTTGCCGGGCCGAAGGCTTGGCGCGAGTATATCCACGGCGAGCATGGGCAGATGCACTACGTGACCGACGGACGACGTAAATATATCTGGTTCCCAGTGGAATCACGTGAGCAGTTTTTCGATCTGGAATGTGATCCGACGGAGTGTCAGGATTTGATAGACGATCCGTTGCGAGAAAACGAGATTGTGATGTGGCGTGGGCGGTTGGCGCGGGAATTGGAGGGGCGCGATTGTGGGTGGGTACGGGGTGGGCGTCTGCATTATCCGGGGATGCCAATGATTTCGCCGTATAAGTATGAACGGTGGCGGGGGAAGAACGAGCGTTGATTTTCGATCAACGGCTAGAGCATTTTTCATGTGGTCTTGGCGTGATGATATGCGCAGGAAGCGAGAGCCAAAGCCCTGCATTGCCATGCGGGGCTCCAGGGATACTTTCCAGCACCCCGCAAAGCGGGGTCGCTACTTCAGGGGGGGGAGTGAGGGGGCTAGTGGTTGTGGTTTTTCCAGGAGTTGCATCAGGCTGTTGAAACTGTCACGAACGGCTTTGACCTGTCCGGCGTTGCGGAGTGTGGGGGAGGGGTCGTTGGCGTCGAGTTTTTGCCAGAGGTTGCGAACGTTGCCGTAGTGCAGGTCGCTGCCACGGGCTGAGGTCTGTGCGCTGCGGAGTACGGTGGAGTAGTCGTATTCGTTTGCGGTGGCGTCGCGGAGGAGTTTGAGGTACCAGTCGGCCTGTCCGGGGGCGCCCCAATCGCATAGAGCCATGTGCACGCGGTCGAGGTAGCTGATGATTTCCCGGCGGAAATAGGAGTCTTCGCGTTCGGCGACGGCCAGTGTTTCCAGCATGGCGCGCATTTCGATGAGAGCTTTGAGGGCTGCGGGGGATGGGGGGGCCAGGCCGCCGTTGGGGGAGGGGGGATGCGGTTTGAGGCCGATGTCGGCGAAGGGATCTTGGAGGTCGTCAGGTGTGCCGGTTTTGCCGTCGGGGCCGTCGGGGCCGAGGCGGATGAAGTCGATGCATTTTTCGAGGTTGACGGCGTGTCCGCGGACACCGCGGACACCTACGACGACGAGGTCGTTGATGACGCCGAGCATTGGGTAGGGTTCGTTGTAGCTGCGTCGGAAGTATTCGGCGAAGTGTGCGAGCGTTTCGGTGGGATGGCCGGTGTAGACGTAGGTCCATGCTCGGATACGAGATGCGGCGGCATCGTCGCCGGCGGTATCGCGTAGCTGGGCGAAAGTTTTTTCGCGTTGCGGATAGGTGGGGTAGGCGATGGCGTCGAGGGGATTGGTGAGAGGGGAGCCGTTTTTGCCGGATGGGCCGTACTGTTGATAGGCGAGGAAGGCGTTGGCGCGAGTGACGTTTTTGTCGAGGTTCTGGAAGAGTGTGGCGATGAGTTGGGAGTTGGCGGCGATGCTGTTGGCGTCGGTGGCGGTATTGAGGCAGATTTTGGCGGCGGCCAGTGCTTCGGGGAAACGGTTGGCTTTTTGGAGGGCATCGACGATGCCATGTTGGGATTCGGACCAGTAATCCATGGAGCCGGAGCTGTCGGTGAAGACGTGGTCGAAGGCGGCGATTGCGTCGTCGGCGCGGCCTTCGGAGAGGTGAATCGAGCCGATGCGATAGTTGCAGTATTGTTTTGTGCGTGGGTCGTTGGTTTGCTGGATTGCGGTTGTGTATGCGGCTAGAGCCAGGGCCTTTTTGTTGAGTTCCTGGTTCAGTTCGCCTTGGAGGATGGATGATCGCGTTAGAGCTTCTGGAGATTGCGGCAGTTCTTTTTCGAGCCGGAGCGCCGTGGCCAGAGCTGCTTCCAGATTCTTCTGGCGGCGCTGGACATCGATTTCGATTTCGCAGGCTTCGATTTTCTGCGTCGGCCAGGCGGCCTGCATGGCGAGGACCTGTTCGCATGTTTTGATGGATTCCTCCCATTTTTTCTGATCTCGCTGTCGGCGGGCGGTGGCAAGGGCGTTTTGCGCGCCCGGGGGAGGCGGATCGGCGGCGAACGTCGCGGATGCTATCAAGGCGATGAATATGCAACATGCAAGGTACGGGCCGCGATGCCGCAAGCGGTTTCGGTGCCCTTCCACGTGATCAACACCTGGTTCATTCCAAGAGCGAAGCCCCGCATTACCATGCGGGGCACCCTCCTCTCCTAAAAAGACTTTTCCTGGAAAGACCGGATGAACTTTTTTTGGTTCATTCATAGGACTATCTCGCATACCGACACCTCGCAAAGCGAGGTCGCTCATACCGACACCCCGCAAAGCGGAGTCGCTACTTACTATTTACTACGTTCTCTGTCTGCGCCTGGCGATTGAAAAAGGATCGGGCTGATCCAGTAATTTTGTGAGTCGCTGTCGGCGGAGATTACTACCGCGTGCAACATTGTTGGGCGGAACCGTGGCGAATCGTCTGGCGGCTCCTTGAGCAGTCGCGAAAATGGGACCACTACCCGGCGAAAATTTTTGTCGATCACCCCCCCACCGCTCCCCTGTACGAGCTTCTCTTCGATCACCGGGACACGCACCGTTAATGCGGAGACGGTGTCAGGGGAAGCGTCTTGAAGCTGTACGTAAAGCTCTTTGGGAGAGGGGCCGTCGGTTTTGATGTCGAAGGCGAGTGAGTCGTAGCCCGCGACGCTGTGATCGTAATAATTGAGCAGCGAGAGGGTCCAGGGTTTTCCTTTTGTCTGGAATTTCAGGGCTTTTCGATCACCGGCGGCGCGGTAGTCGTCCTGCGAGGTTGTGAGATCGCCGGTGGATGTGATCCAATCGCTTCGAGCCCAGTAGGCGTGCGTTTCGGCGTGTTCGAGGAGGCCGATGACGCCAACGGCGCTGGAGAGCTTGCCTTCCGGTGAAATGGCGGTGATGGTCAGGGCGATCGGTCCGGGCGAGGGACGACGGATGTCTTCGTAATGATTGCGGATGCGATCAGGTCGGAGCAGTGAGGTAGCGCCGTAGATGCCGTCGTTGGCGGCGCCGTCGCCGTGGAGGCCGTCGTCGTACATGGGCGTGACCGGTGATCCGCCGATGCGGCTGAGGTCGACGGTGACGGCGATGGGTGGTTTCGATTCACCCTCTCCTGTGGCGGCATCCTCGTGATTGTTGATCCGCGCGGTGATGGTGAAGGTGATGTTGCTCGCGGCGGATGTCAGGTTGTGGTAGGCGTTTATGACGTAGGGAGCGTCTTCCGCGGCGGTGCGGGCGTTGCGGAAATTGTTGAGTTCGTTATGCAAGGCGTCGAGCGATTCGCCGTAACGCGTTGGAGCGTAGGTTATCGCCTGCGGCGTGACACGCAGGTCGGTGATGGTGATTGCGCCGGTGTAACGGCGGCCGATGTAGAGGCGGTTGTTGATGGCGGCGAAGAAGACGGAGCCGCCGGCGTTGGCGCGTACGTGAGCGCCTTGTTTGACGAAGCCGCCGGTGGGAAGCCCCTGTGAGAAGGAGGTGAAGGTTTTGCCGTTGTCCTGTGAAACGGCGAGTCCGAGCTTGGTGGGTTCGTAGGCGTAGATGATGCGTGAGTCGGCGGTGGGGCCGTAGGTTGTGCCGATACTTGTCCATTTATCGATTTCGGGTGGTCCGAGGCGTTGGGAGTCGGTGCCGTTGTGGTCGATGTGGAGGAGGCCGGCGTCGGCGGTGGACCAGTAGGAAAGGTCGCTGGCTTTGTCGAAGGGTTGTTCGAAGAAGGTTTCCAGGGCGCCGTCGGTGGCCTGGATGTCGCCGGCGTAATCTTTGAAGAAGTCTCCGACGGCGAGTGAGAAGAAAATGCGGCGTGGGCCTGTGGGGTTCTTTTGGCAGGCCAAGGCGAACATCCAAGGCGTGCCGGGACCGCCGCAGAGGAGTTTGTCGATGAAATAGTCGTCGAGTGCGGGGATGGGTTTCCAGGTGTGGCCGGCGTCGAGGCTGCGGGAGATGCCGGCGGCGTCGGAGCCGTGGACGGCGAGGAGGGTTTGGCCGGAGGGGTCGCTGGTGTCGATGCGGAGTTGCGTGACGGCGTCGCTGAGCAGGCCGGTGGATTTGGAGGCGAGCTGCTTCGGGGGGGTTAGGTTGGCGAGATTGTCGATTTGCCAGATGCCTTTGGTGGCGGTTGCCATGTATAAAGCGTTATTTGTGGAGAATTCGATGTGGCGGATTTCGCCGATGGCGTCGGGCGATGTGCCGGCGATGAGGGTCCAGGTTTTCGCGGTGTCGTCGCTGAACAGCAGGCCAGTTCCGGTGGCGACGGCGACCCACTGCGGCGAAAGTGGGGCGGGAAAGACAGCCCGGACATCTTGCAGGCGATCGTCCGTCTGCCAGACGATGTTGAAGGCCGGGTACTCGCCGATGTGGCGAGGCGGATTGCTGTCGAAGAGTTTTGTGGATGTTTCGCGGGGCGGGCCTCGTCGCGAGCGGCGCTGCTGGGCGGCAGTGTTCAGCGTTAATCCGCATACCAGTGCCGCGGTGATCGCCCCCGTGCCGATTCGTCGCCATCGTTTTCGTACATTCTTCACGTTTACTTCTCCCCTCGTGCCGTCGATAAACCTGCTTGGCCGAGCACTATTTTTGCGGCTAAGCTGCCTTCAGCGTTTTCTTTGTCTGGCGTGATGGGTGAGTATCCGGCTTCGCCGGTGAGGGCGGTGACGCTGTTGTCGGTGCCGTGATCCTCTAACTGGGCGTGCTCGTTGATGATTCGACGGCCTGCCCAGTAGGACGCGGTACCTGGTTTGATGTCCCGCGGTACCACGAGCGGTACGGGCTCGTCTTCCTTGTTGGCGTCCGAGTCTGCGCCGAGTTGGCGGCAGCCGTCGAAGAGTTTTTTAAATATTTCTACGGATTCGCGTCCGTGGACGGTCCAGGTACCGTCTTCCTGGGCGACCTGGCGGGAGATCCACAGGGCGGTTTGGTGCGTGGACCAGTTGTAGGCGTCCAGCAGGGTGACCGTGCGGTCTTTTTCCAATTTTCGCAGGAAAAATTCTGCCAGGACGGGCTCGGCGTTTTCTTCCGGCATGGTGGCGGTGATGTTGACGCGGTTGGTTTTTGTGAGGGCTTTGAGGAAGTCGCCGCTGGTGCTGGTGAAATTCAGGATGACCTGGTTGTGCGATTGGATGGGGGTGAGAGCTTTGGCGAGGGTTTCGGCGTCGAGGTCCGGGCCGGGGAGGAGGAGTGTGGGTTTTGCGTCGCTACGGCTGCCGTGGCCGATGAGGATGAGGATGAATTGGTCTTGCGGGCGTATTTTTTGGGAGAGGGCGTCGATCGCGGTGAGGATGGATTCGCGTTTTTTGCCGGAGAGCGTGAGGATGTTTTCATTCGCAACGCCGTTGTTTGCCAGGTATGCGTGGAAGCGTTTGAGCCAGTCCTGGAAGCGCCGGTCGTAGATTGGGGTTCCCGGCGTTCCGGCGATCAGTAGAGCATGACATTTTCCTGCAGGTTGCGTTGCCGCCGCGCTCTGTGCCCGCAAATTGTTCGCCATTGCAAGCAGCAGCAGTATCGCGATCAAGCAGATCCATCCCATTCCGATAGCAAACCACCGCATTACCATGCGGTGCTCCGGGTGTCTCGATTCGAGAAACAACGGATAATGATGTTTGTGCATATAACTATCTCGCATACTGACACTCCGCGAAGCGGGGTCGCTACACGTCTAATGGCTCAGGAAGTAAATGATGATGTTGATGCCCATTTTGATGGCTTGCATATCGTTTGCGGGGCCGAAATATTGGCACATCCACCCGCAGTGGAGGTCGCCGGGGGTAGCGACGGTTCGGAGGCGTCCGGTGCCTGGTTCGAACTGTGCCCACATGCCGTGATCGACGCCCTGCATGTGCGGGCAGCCTTTTGGGAAATCGAAATAGATGTGGAAGATTTCGTGGTCCAGGGGGACTTTTCGCATCGGACTTTCGGGGAAAAGGCGGTTGATCATGCAGCAGTAATCGCGGAAGAAACGGTCTACATCATCGGGCGTACCTATTTTGGCGCGAGGACGTATCATGCCATCGGTTATGTCGCTGGGGATGATTTGGTGCTTGATGGAGGGGAAGATGCAATCGTCGGCGTGGATGAAGCCGCCGCGTTCGAGGAATTCGCGGAGGTTTTTTTCTTCGTTTTCCGGGAGGCGGAAATGGCCTTCGGAGGTCATGAAAACAAAGGGGTTTTGGCACATATCGTCGAAGTCGGAGAGTCGGACGGTTTTGGGCTCTTCGCTGGCGTTGATGTTGGTGAGGTCACGGAGGTGTTTTCGGAGGTTTGCGTCGCCGATGGGGCCGGTGTTCCAGATGTCGTGGGTTTCGTCCATGACGGAGAATTTGAGGCGAGGGAAGACGAACTTTCCGGTTTTGACGGCGGTGTCGGCGCGGGCGTTGCGTTGCAGCAGGTTGCCAAGGACTGGGGCGAGGAGTGCGGCGGCGAATGCGGCAGCGCCGGTTTTGAGTATCTGGCGGCGAGAGCGCAGGTTTGCCAACGATGCGATTCGCTCGGTTGCGTCGGTGAGTTCGTCGGCGAATCGGCGATCATCGTGATCGTTTAGCCGATGAATGATCTTTATTTTCGATTTTTGATTTTTGATTTTCGATTTCATTAGGCTAACCCTACTTTCCGTCGGAGGCTCCATTCTGTTGCGCCGATCGCCAGCAGCAGAGCGAAGAGCCATGGTGAATCCCAGATCGGTTTGCGGTCCGTCTCCATGCCGGTCAGACGCGTTGCTTGCAGCGAGTTTTTCACTTCGTTGGGCAACTGATCCGCTTCATCAACTGTGTAGTAGCGTCCGCCCGCGATGTGGACCATGCCTTTGAGAACGTCTTCCTTCAGTCCGGCGTCGTTGAACTCCACCAACGGCTCGGATACGCGGAACTCTGTCTGCGGCGGCTTGCTCTCTCCTGCTTCCGCAGGCCACCCTTCCACTCGCAACGCCACGGCGTAACTGCCTTCCTCCTCCGGGACATATTTTACCTGGTAAGTGCCCTCCTGCGAGAGGACCTGGTCCAGTGACATATCTTGCTTATTGCCAAGCGGGTCGGTTACGGTGGCGATTACTGTGGCGTTGTTGAGCGGTTTGAGGTCTTTGCCGCAGACGGTGGCGGTGATCATGACGGGCTCACGTTTTGCATAGACATCTTGATCTGTTTGCAGTGTGAGTTGTTCCTTGGCGCCGACGACGAGCCAGCGGATGAGTTGTTTCCAGAATTTTCCGTGGAATTCATCGGTGGCGGGCATGGACATACGCCAGTACCAGGAACCGCCGGAGGTGAAGGCGGCGACGCGTCCCTGGCCGTAGTTGGCGACGGCGAGCACGGGCTGGTCGGTGGTTTCGTCGGTTAAGAGCACCTGTCCGCCGAGTTTGGCGCCTTTTACCGGCGTGATACCCATTAACTGCGGGGCGGCGTCCCAGAGATGGCGGTTTGCTTCGGCGTCCGCACTCAGTCGCATCACGGGATGCTTGCGTCCTTCCTCGGTGATGTGGGCGTTATAGCGTTCATTGACATATGGCGGGTCGTAGTTGGTGATTTCCAGGGGCAGCATTTTGGCGACGGCGGTACCGGCGTATTTGCCGAGGCCGAAGGAATTGACACCGCCGAGCATGAGCAGGCCTCCGCCGCGTTCGCGCACGAAGGATTCGAGCAGATCAAGCTGTGCGGGTGTGAAATAGGAGGCTTCGATGTCGCCGAGGATGACGGTCTGGAATGCGAAGAGTTTGTCGGCGGTGTCGGGGAAGCCTTTTTGCAGGTATTGTTCGCTGTCGTTGGCGCCCTGGACGTAGAAGCGATCTTTTGCCAGTCGAAGCAGGCCGACGACGCGGAAATCGGGGTCGCTGAACATGACGCGTCTGAGGAAGCGGTATTCGAGGCGTGGGCTGCCTTCGACGTAAAGCACCGGCAGGCGATCGTCGCGGATTTCCAGTGTGAATTCTTTTGAGTTGTTCGCGGTGATCGTTTCCTGGGGCGAAGGTGGGATCATTACTTTATATGTTGCTACACCGTCGTGATCGGGGGTGAGTTTCAGGCTGATACGTTGCAGGTCGGTGCCGTCGATGGGCTGAACGGTTTTGGAGACGATCGTCTCATCGCCGCGTAGGACTTTGACTTCGAAGGGCTCGTGGAAATCGGTGCTGCGAACGGTGGCGAAGATTTCGACTTCGCTGTTTCGGCGTACTTTGCGAGGGGCGAAAACTTTGACGACTTCGAAATCTTTTTGGGGATGCGGGTTGCCCAGGCCGATCACATGGAGAGGTACGCCGCGGGCTTTGAGGATTTCGGCGGCATCGTCGGCGGTGCCGGCGGTGGCGTCCCCTCCCCCTTCCCCTCTCTCGGCTTTGCGGATGTTGCCGTCGGTCAGCATGACGACGGAAGCCAGTTGCACGCCGCGAAGTTCGGTGTCCAGCTGCTTGAGAGAACGATAGATATTTGTATAAGGACCTGTGGCGTGGATGTCGGCGTTGTGAGGGGAGGGGGCGAGGCGATGCAAATCGTTGTCGAAGGAAAAGACCACGACCTGCGAGAGGTTGCGGAGTTTTTCGAGCAGGCCCGCCGCCTCGTTGCCGCCCGCCCCTTGCTTGCCGAGGAGGAGGCGATTGGCTGCGTCGATGCGTGGCATTTTTTCATGGGCGAAGACGACGTCGTCGATGGACATGGATTGAGAAGCGTCGACGACCACGGCCGTGAAGAGGCCGCCGGAGCGGGTTCGTGGGGTTTCAATTGCGGGTGCCGCGAGCATGAAGACGAGCACTGCTAGAAACGCGATTCGCAGGCCGAGGAGCGTCCAGCGGGCTCGCGGGCTTACCTTGCCAGCGACACGGCGATACATCCACCAAAGCAGCACGGCGCCGATGAGGAAGAGCAGCGTGAAGACCTCGCGCGGCAACAGCGAAAGGAATGTAACGCGGGCATCTTGCCCGCCGCCCCCCCCGCCAAAAATAGAAGCCACAGGGAACACAAAGTTGAAAAAAGAAAATTTTAGAAATTCAAATATCATTTACGTATTATCCGTGTGCATTCGTGTATATGCGTGGCCATTCATATCGTCCCGCCCCGCAAAGCGGGGTCGCTACATGCGTTTGGCTGTGGCTCATTTATTTCGATGTCTCCGCGAGGGCTTCGTAATACTTGTTGACCATTTGTCGATAATTTGGGGGGCAGTCTTCCCGCTGGGCGTCCTGGAGGCGTTTGGCATCGAGGGTTGTCTGGTATTCGGCTTCGAGTTTGTCGCGGACACGTCGGACGACCGTGGCCAATTCGTTGCGTTTGTTGCTGTTGCTCAGCATTTCGTCGGTCAGCGAGGTGGGATTTTGGGCGGCGTTGGCGAGGTAATCGCGGTCGGGCTTTTCGGCGAAGTCGCGGTCGGCTAAGTGCCGGGATAGACGTTCCATTTCGTAGGAGAGATCGTCGGCGAGGGCTTTTTTCTCTGTTGCGGGCTGCGTTGTTGATTCTTTTTCGCTTAGTTTTGTCAGTCCTTCGTCGATTCGGCGGGCCTCTTCCTTGGCGCGGGCCAGTTGCGATTCGCGGTCGGCGGCCATGCTTTCTTCCGTTTTTCGCAGGGATTTGAGTACTTTATCGAGGCCCTCTTCCGCCTGGGCTTGTTCTTTTGTTGCGGCGTCGGCGTGCTTTTCTTTTAACTCGACGACGGCGTTGACCATTTTCTGGTCCGCTTCGCCACGGACCATCTCCCGGTGCGCGTCATTCAGTTGCTTGACGGTTTCCGTTTTCGCGTCACGCTGGGCCATGTTTCGGAGTTCTTCCACGTCCTTTTTGAAGCGGTCGGTTTTCACCTGCAACTGGGCCTGACGATAGGTGAGTTTTTTGTAGTTGGTCTCTTTTTGCGTTTCGGAGGATTTGGCGTCTTTGGCGGTGGCTTGAGTGTCCTGGGTTATTTTTTTTTGTTCTCGCAGCAGTTTGGCGGCCGAGTTTTCCGCGGCGGCCACGGCGGCGGCGACTTTTTCCTGACGTGCGGCGTCGAGGCGTTCGGCTACGCGGCGAAGTTCCAGTTGAGCCCGCGTCGCATCCGCCAGAGCTTGTTCGCTTTTATTTTCCTGCATATTTCGTGAGGCGTCCCGCATCGCCTTGGCGGCCTCGGCAAGACGTTCGCCCATTGTTTTGACTTGTTTGTCCTTCGCTTCCGTGGGCGTGGTCAAGGCTTTCTTTTGGGTTTTGGCGGCGACGATGTCCTGCTCTGCGGCGAGGGCTTTGGCGTCCTTGGCGGCCTGCTCGCGGGCACGGTCCTTGTCCTTGTCTTGGTTCTTGGCTCCGTCGTGCTTCTTGTTTGTGGTGCCGGAGGCTTGCGTGATCTCCTCGGCTTTTTTGACAATTTTGTCCTGCTCTTTTGAGAGTTCTTCCGCGGCTTTTTGGAGTTTTTCGGCGGCTTTGGCTTCCGGCGGGTCCCAGCCCGGCGGCGTTTGAACGCGGTCCACTTCCACTTGCACCTGGGCGAAGAGTTTGTTGAGTTCTTTTTCGAAATCTTGAGGCATTCCTTTTTTGCCGTAGTCGGCGGCGAACATCTCCACGCCGCTCTTGTCGAGTTTCAGGATTGTCAGCTCGGCGAGCACGATGCGGAAATCGGCTACGGCTTTGGCGGTGTCTGCTTTGAGCAGCGCCTGGTAGCCGCTCTCTAAATACTGGTCTGCGCGGTCGGCATGGGCGATTTTTTCCGGGGGTACTTTTTTCCGCTCGTAAAAGGGATACATCTGCGTCGTTTCCGGGTCGATCATTGAGGCGGCCAGCGACTTCGTCTGCGACGCGAATTCTTCGGGTTTCATTGTGGGCCGCTGCTGTTCGAATTTCCAGGACGCTTGCAGATATTCGGTTATGTTTTTGATGATGGTGAAGGTCGGGCCGTGTGGGGGCTTGGGATCGAATTGCGGCCAGGAGTCGAAATGATCCACCACGATCATTTGAATGTCCGTCCGAACGGCCTGCCCCTTACGGTCGGTGCATTCGAGGTAATAGGAAATGATCTCTTCGGGCGCCGGCGGCGGCTGTAAGTCTTCCAAGGCGAAACGCACGTTTGCCTGGGCCACATCCGGAAAGACCGGGCCCGGTGCATCTTTCGGCGCCGCAGCGCGGCTCAACGTCAACGGCACTCGCGTCGCAGATATAATCCCACCGCTCGCCATCTGTCGCTGATAAACCAGGTCCACGGCTGCGATTGCGAAGTCATCAGACGCTTCCGCAGCGAATGTTACTTCGCCCAGCGGATTTGCTGTTACCGTGGCCAGCGGAAAGGTCATTTCCAGCGTCGGCGGCAGATCTACCAGAGCCCGCACGGAGCAGGCGATCGGGCTTTGTTCCTTTTGGCCGTTGCCATCGAATACTGTATACGTGTAGGTTGTGTTTTCGTTTACATCAAACGTTGCGACGGCGGAACCTTTTTCGGCGTTTTCGATTTGCATCGGCTGTTGTTTGCCATTTTGCCAGGTGAGTTGGGCGTTGGTGAGTTGGGCGTTGGCGAGGATGCGGAGGGTGATTTTCGAGCCTACAGGGGCCATTAATTCGCCGGATGGGGCTACTTCCACGCGATTTGGGAGTTGCAGATAGGGGGGATACTGCGTGGTGATTTGGAAGCCGAGGAGTTTCAGGGGGTCGTAGACGGCGAGTTTGTGGACTGGCGAGCGATCGGAGCCGGTGGAGACGTAAAACTCGGTGTCTTCGTCCACGTCTGCCAGGGCGCCGGCGAAGGTGTTGAGCTTTTCGATTTCTTTCATTGGGATGGCGCGCCAGGGCTGATTTTCCTGGGCGGCGGGGCGGAAATAGAGGAGGACGGTGTCGTTGCTGGTGCGAGAGAGGGTTGCTTGCAGGTCGAAGCTTTCTCGTCGGAGGATTTTGGAGTTGCCTTTGGAGAGTGTGAATTCGACGGGCAAGAGCATCTGTCCGTTTGGGCCGACTCTTCGCATGTCTTCGCGTGTCCGCTGCCAGGGGACGAGTACACGACTGGCGTGGCGACCTACGTCGGGGAATGCGATGCACATCAGGCCGTAGCCGGCCAGCAGGAGTACCGCGGCGACGCCGTATTTTTTCAGACGGCGCAGGTCGACCAGCGATCGGACGTTGGCGTGATCGGCTCGTGCGATTGCGGCTCGCATGACGGCATCGACGATCGCCTGAGGCGTTTGTGATTCCCCTCCTCCCTTGCCGTGATTGAGTTCTGCCGCGGTGATGAGAGCGCCTTCGAATTGATCGCTGTGCTCTTCGACGAACATTGCTAACTGGTCGTCGGAGATGCGTTTGAGCAGGGGCCTGACAACGTGCCGCAGCAGCAGGACGGCGAAGACGGCAACGACGACGAAGAGGAGTCCCACTCGGACGGCGGGCATCGGCTGATAGACCCAATCGATCAAGAATGCGACGGAGAGGATGCCAAGGGATTCCATGCAGACGATCGCGAGGCCGGCGAGTGCCGCGGCGCGTTTCCATGCTCGCCGGACCAAGCTTAGATGTTGGGCAACTTGGAAATATTCGTTCATCGTATCCTCGTCTAGCCCCCGGTTCTGCCGGGGGGTGCGAACCGGGTGCGTGACATATTTTGCAGACTTTCGCATCACTAAGAGCGTGCGTCTATCGGCTCGCGGCTCAACTTTTCCTCCGTCACCCCGCAAAGCGGGGTCTCTACGTTTTTCTAAACGCTGCCGCTATTGATCTGTTGCCCTCCTACGAGCGGCAGGCAAGCCTGCCGGCCAAATAAGGACGGGCCGCGGTCAGTGCCGCAACGTTCGGTTCGCTACGAACAGTTCCATGGCGAAAAGAGCGGCTACGGCCAGGGTGATGTACCACCAGGTGCGGCTGCCGTCTTTTTCGGGGGCGGATTCCTGATCCGAGGCGGTGCCCGATTCTTCGTTCCGTGGCTGTTGCATGGCGGAGAGGATCTCGTCGGCGGTGACTGTCGCGGTGTCCATTTCGGCGGGGTCCACGTTTACTGCGTAACAGAAGAGCTCTTTGCCGGTGTTGTCGAGCAGTGTGTAGAAGCCTGCGGATTGAGCGACGGTGTTCGCGTGTGTGTGTGTTGTGCCGTCGGGGGCATTCAAGTTGCAGCCTGCGGGGATGGGCAGGACGTCGCCGACGGTGTAGGCGGTTCTGGGTTCTGTGCGGATCGAGAGGTACTTTGCGGCGAGGTGCACGAAGGGCTGAAAGACGGCGGCTTTTTCGGGGAAATTGGTCCAGCGTAAGTCTGTGGAACTGGCGAATAACAGCGACTCTCCTCGGCTGATCTGGCGTTCCAATAGTGCCGGACGGCCATCGTCAAAACGGGCCAGTACGCGTGTTCGCTCTGCCTCTGCGCCGTTGACTGCGCCCTGATAGTCCCGGACATCCCACCAGCGGAAGAAGCGTACGCCGGAGAAATCGCCATGATGTGGCTGGGCAAATTCGCGGAAAATGGCGTGGCCAAAATCGATTTTCGACAGCGATACTCCACCATCCCCCACATCCTTCGGGGCCTGCAAGATCGTCTTCAAACGGCAGGGGGCCAGGTCGTTGGCAGCGTCCGTTCCGCTTCCGCCGAATTGCGTGTTGAACACGTTTGCCGAGACATTTTCGCCGGGCAAGAACATCACGCCGCCGCCGCGATGGAGGAGGTCCGCAAGCGCCAGGTGCATCCCCGGCTTCAGCTTGTCGACGTCGGGCAGAAATACGACCGATGCGTCCTTGACGTCTGCTGGGTCGGCTTTGCTCGCTTCGATCACCTTCACTTCGAATGGTGGGCTGCCCTTGGGAGAAAGTGCTAAACTCAAAAAGGATGCACCATCCACTGCGCGATTTGCCGACGGAGAGCCGTTTAAGATCACTACCGGGATCCGGGCCATGACACGTGTATTGAAATAGACCGTGTTCTCCGGCGTGCGCGTTTCGTCGCTGCCCCCCCCCCCCCCCCCCCCCCACCCCTTTCGTGCTCCCCCACCCCCCCCACAACCGCCGCAAACAAAC
>WQYP01000036.1 GCA_009781185.1 Phycisphaerales bacterium
GCCCGCGCCCCCGTCCCACACGGGAAGGTGCTCACTGACACCGAGAGACCCGCGGGAGGCGGGGAAGAAAATGGGGAAGGGGGGGGGGGGGGAGGGGAGGGGGGAGGGGGGGGTTGGGGGGGGGGGGGGGAGCGAACCTTGCGTAACGACCGCAGTCATGTTGGGGAATTGAGCGAAAAGATCACGAAGGATTGCGCCAGCGGCGGAGGTGTTCAGAACGGTGCGAATCATACCGGTAGCAGCTTCGCTCACGGCAAAAATGTTCCTGCCGGTGGGGGAGGAAAGATGAGAAAGGATGCTGGTGACCTGTGAGGAGAGGGTGTGGATGCGAAACGCGAGCCCCGCAGGTTCCGTGAGTTGCGGTTCGCTTGTGAGCCAGTTGCGGAGCCGGCCGGACTGGGCTGCGGATTGTGAAATAGCATCGACGTCTTTCGCGGCGGGCAGGGCGCGAAGCGCTTCGATCTGATCGCGGCAACTTTGCGGGCGATCAAGAAAACCGACCACAAGGATGATGCCACGTTTGGGAGCGGGAAGTTGAAGCGGATTGGCAGAGAAAGTATTCGCGGCAACAGCTTCCATGTAGGCGGGAGATAGAGACGCGACGAGCGCTTCAGCAAGCAGAGCTTCAGCACGCTGCGGCGAATCGCAAAAGAAAATGACTGCTTGTTCGTCTGCGGGACGGGCAAAAGTACGAAGCGCGATTTCAGTGATAGCGCCCAAGGTTCCGCAAGCGCCGATCATGAGACGCGGCGTGGAATAACCCGCAACATTTTTAACGGTACGACCACCGCCTTTGATCAGTGTACCGGCAGCATCGACCCATTGCATGCCCATAATGAGAAGACGCCAGTCACACACACACCCGCCAAAACGCAGGGGACCGAGTGAATTAGTAGCGATGAGTCCGCCGACAGTACGGCGGGCAGGAGGGATATTGCGATAGGAGGGCGGATCGATGGGAAGCCATTGATTGCGCCAGGCGAGCTGCTGCTGGAGTGCTTCGAGCGTGATGCCGGCTTGCACGATGACAGTCATGTCATCAGGAGCATGCTCCAAGATTCTGTTCATCCGGAGCGTAGAGATTTGCTGGAGCGGACGATCGGGATCGAATCGAGTGAGAGGGAGTGCAGAGGAGCCCGTAAGTTGGATTTGAGTATGAGTGACTGCCGCATCGCGGATCAGCTCCGCGAGTTCTTGCGAAGAGGAAGGACGTTTGGGCAGGATAGCAGTTTGGACGCTCATGATCATTGTAGTGAATCGCAGGCAAGACGCGATGTCAAGTTGAGGGGCAGGGCAATTGCGGGTGCGTACCACGAAATGCAACCCAAAGTAGCGACCACGCTTTGCGGGGTGGAGCCCCGCATGGTAATGCGGGGCTTTGCGTTGATCTCGCCAAAAATCACCGAAAACGCTCGCGGCATCGCGAACTGCCACCAAAAATAGCCACGCCCCCTCAAAAACTTTGTGAAAAATTTCTTGATGTCCGACCGATAAAAGAGTACACTTATCGTACCATCTGTTTTCCAGATTGATGGGATGCATCGCAAATGACTGCTGCGGAAATAGTGAGAGGTTACCTGACGCAACTGAATCGCGCCGCCGACGCTTTAGCGAAGCGGGAGGGCAGAACCCGCAACCTCATCTTCATGGAAATCTGCGGCACACACACCATGACCGCCTTCCGCACAGGCCTCCACAGCCTCCTCCCACCCACTATCAAACTCCTCAGCGGCCCCGGCTGCCCCGTCTGCGTCACCGCTCAATCCGACATCGACCAACTCCTCAACCTCGCCACCACCCCCAACACCACCATCTGCACCTACGGCGACATGCTCCGTGTCCCAGGCTCCACACAAAATCTGGGGGGGGAAAATCGAAAATCAAAAATCGAAAATCAAAAATCTCTCGAATCCGCCCGCAGCCAAGGCGCCGACATCCGCGTCATCTACAGCACACTCGACACCCTCACCTACGCCCAAAACAACCCCACCCGCGAAGTCATCCTCGCCGCCGTAGGCTTCGAAACCACCGCACCCGCCACCGCCGCCGCCATCCTCCAAGCCCACTCCACAAACCTCAAAAACTTCTCCGTCCTCGCCTCCCACAAACGCGTCCTCCCCGCCATGACCGCTCTCCTCGACTCCGGCGAAGTCCACATCGACGGACTCCTCTGCCCAGGACACGTCTCCGCCATCACCGGCTCTGCCATCTTCCAAACCCTCGTCGAAAAATACCACCTCCCCTGCGTCATCGCCGGCTTCGAAGAAACTCACATGGCCGCCGCTCTCGCAACACTCGCCGAAATCCTCGCCACCGGCACACCCCAACTCCTCAACAACTACAAAGAAGCCGTCACCCCCCACGGCAACCCCGCCGCCCTCGCCCTCATCCACGAAGTCTTCCAACCCGCCTCCGTCCGCTGGCGCGCCTTAGGCGAGATCCCTGCCAGCGGTCTGACGATCCGCAATAAATTTGCAGCCTTCGACGCCACCAAAAAATTCAACCTCCCCACCCTCCCCGACCGCGAAATCCCTAACTGCCTCTGCAGCAAAGTCATCCTCGGCGCCGCCTCTCCCAAAAACTGTCCCCTCTTCGCCACCGCCTGCACCCCCATCCACCCCATCGGCCCCTGCATGGTCAGTTCCGAAGGCACCTGTGCCGCCCACTTCAAATACGCCCGCCACCTTTCGCACACGACTATCAGAGCCGCGACCGTAAGGGAGCGACAGGCTCCAAGTAAGGAGGGAGGCTTTCATGCATACGTTGCTTGACAAAACCATCCCCCCTCAAAAAAAACATTCACCATTCACCATTCCCAATTCCCAATTCCCCCGCGTCCTCCTCGCCCACGGCGGCGGCGGCCAGCTCACCGACTCGCTCCTCAACAACCACATCCTCCCCCACATCAGCAACCCCATCCTCAACGACCTCCTCGACTCCGGCATTCTCCCCACCACCACCAACCGCCTCGCCATCTCCATCGACAGCTACGTCGTCACCCCTTGGAAATTCCCCGGCGGCGACATCGGTCGACTCGCCGTCTCCGGCACCATCAACGACCTCGCCGTCACTGGCGCCACCCCGCTCGCTCTCGCACTCTCCATCATCCTCGCCGAGGGCTTTGAACTCACCCACCTCGACGCAGTCATGGCCTCCATCGCCACCACTGCAAAAGAAGCCAACGTCCGCATCATCACCGGCGACACCAAAGTCGTCGCTCACAACCAGGCCGACGGCATCTACCTCACCACCGCCGGCCTCGGCTCCATTCCCCACTCCACAAACCTCCACCCCTCCCAAATCACCACCGGCCAACTTCTCCTCCTCAACGGCCCCATCGCCGACCACGGCCTCGCCGTCATGCTCGCCCGTGAATTCCCCGACGTCACCACCACCCTCCAAAGCGACGTCGCCCCTCTCAACCACCTTATCCACACCCTCATGACCGAACACCCCAACGCCATCACTTTCATGCGAGACCCCACCCGCGGCGGACTCGCTGGCCTCTGCGCCGACCTCGCACGCCAAACCCGCCTCCACATCACCCTCGACGAATCCGCCATCCCCATCCGTCACGAAGCACGCCACGCCGCCGACATGCTCGGCCTAGACCCCCTCGAAATCGCAAACGAAGGCAAAATCCTCCTCACCGTCCACCCCCAACACGCCCAACAAGTCCTCCAAACCCTCCGCTCCCACCCTCTCGGCCGCGACTCCGCCATCATCGGCCAAATCGACAAGGCGGAGCACACCCCCGACGCCATCTGCGAACTACGCACCTTAATAGGCGGCAGACGCATAATTCATAAACCTTACGGAGAACAATTACCGAGAATATGTTAACGTATTCGCTCCTCGCCACCGCTGGCGACGCCGCGAACCATTCCCTCAACGATTGACCTGACGACTTAACGATTTAACGACTTGACGACTCAACGACTTAACAAACGGAGCCATAATGCTACAAACCCAACTCCCCAAACCCCCCTCCGACGACAAACGTTGGCGGATCGTCGAGGTCACCATGCGCCGCCAGGGCTTCGATCCACACTCCCTCATTGAAGCCCTCCACGCCGTCCAGCAGGCCTTCGGGTACGTTGACGAAACCGCCATGAAGTACGTCGCCTCCTGCCTCCGCGTCCCTCTCTCCAAAGTCTACGGCGTCGTCACCTTCTACCACCACTTCACGCTCAAACCCCAAGGCAAACACACCTGTGTCGTCTGCATGGGCACCGCCTGCTACATCAAAGGCAACGGCGAAAACATCAAACAACTCTCCGCCAAATACCGCATCAGGGAAGGCCAAACCACCCCCGACGGCGAACTCTCCCTCGTCAGCGCCCGCTGCATAGGTGCCTGCGGCCTCGCACCCGTCTCCGTCATCGACGGCGAAGTCGTTGGAAAAAGCTCCGCCGACCAGCTCATCGCTACCATCGAAAGGAAACTGGCAAAGTGACTTAACCCCCAAAGCACTACGCGGTAGCGTTGTGGTTGGGAACCGATATCGAAAACGACTCCCGAAAACGCTTCGCGGCGTCGCGGACCAGTCTATCGAAAGGAAAATATCAACGTGACTCCTGAAGACCTACACGGTACCGTCCTCAAACAGCAAGCCAAGCACGGCAACTACCAGCACGTCTTCAACGTCTGCATGGAATCCGGCTGTGTCAGCTGCAATTCCGCCGCCGTCGTGGAAGCTCTCGAAGCCGAAGTCAAAAAACGCGGCCTCCAGAAAACCGTCTGCATCAAACGCGTCGGATGCCTCTGCTCCTGCGCACAGGGCCCCATGGTCGCTCTCGACAAAGGCGACACTCTCTACAAAGCCGTCACCGCCGCCGACGCTCCCGCTATGCTCGACGCCCTTGATAAGGGCGGCCGCGTCGAACACCTCGACTTCTCCAGCAAACAGCCCTTCTTCTCTCGCCAACTCAAAGTCGTCCGCGAGCACGCCGGCTACTTCGACCCCGAGGACCTCGATGACTCCATCCGTGTCGGAGCTTACGAAGCACTCCGAAAAGCCGTCACCGAAATGACCCCCACCGAAGTCATCACCGAAATCGCCAACAGCGGCCTCCGCGGCCGTGGCGGCGCAGGCTTCCCCACTGGACTCAAATGGTCCACCGTCGCCAAAAACCCCTCCACCCCCAAATACGTCGTCTGCAACGGCGACGAAGGCGACCCTGGCGCCTTCATGGACCGCTCCATGATGGAAGGCGACCCCCACCGTCTCATCGAAGGCATGGCCATCGCCGCCTACGCCACTGGCGCCAACCGCGGTTTCATCTACGTCCGCGCCGAATACCCTCTCGCCGTCAAACGACTCACTCGCGCCATCAATCAAGCCACCCGCACCGGCCTCCTCGGCTCTCGCATCTTCGACACCAAATTCGCCTTCGAAATCGAGCTCCGCCTCGGCGCCGGGGCCTTCGTCTGCGGCGAAGAAACCTCACTCCTCTCCTCCATCGAAGGCCAACGCGGCCTCCCCCGCCCACGTCCCCCATTCCCCGCCAACTCAGGACTCTTCGGTAAACCCACTCTCATTAACAACGTCGAAACCTACGCCAACATCCCCACCATCATCAACAAATCTGCCGCCTGGTTCAGCTCCATCGGCACCGCCAAATCCAAAGGCACCAAAATCTTCGCCATCTCCGGAAAAGTCCACAACACAGGCCTCATCGAAGTCCCCATGGGCATCCCACTCCGTGACATCATCTTCGACATCGGCGGCGGCATCCCCGGCGGCAAAAAATTCAAGGCCGTCCAAACCGGCGGACCCTCCGGCGGTTGCATCCCAGAATCCCAACTCGACATCCCCGTCGATTACGAATCACTCATGTCCGTCGGCTCCATCATGGGCTCCGGCGGTCTCATCGTCATGGACGAAACCTCCAACATGGTCGACGTCGCTCGCTTCTTCATGGAATTCTGCATGAGCGAATCCTGCGGTAAATGCGTCCCCTGTCGCGTCGGAACCTACCACATGCACGAAATCCTCCAACGCATCTACGATCGCCAGGGCACCCCCCAAGACCTCGCTCTCCTGCAGGAACTCTGCGACATGGTCAAAAACACCTCCCTCTGTGGCCTGGGCCAGACCGCCCCAAACCCCGTCCTCTCCACCCTCCGCTACTTCAAAGACGAATACACCAACCTCATCCACTCCACCCCAACCACCGAGGTGCTCCCATGACATTCGGAGTTCACGCTTCTGCGCGTCTATTTAGCCGGCATGCTTGCATGCCGCTGCTCCACGTAGCACAAAAAATCCAAAATCCAAAATCCAAAATCGAAAATACCGAGGTACACTCATGACCATGTCCCCCACCACAAAACCCCCCGCCGAATCCCTCACCCTCACCATCGACGGCAAGGATGTCAGCTGCCGCTCCGGCCAGACCATCCTCGACGTCGCCCGTGAAAACGACATCGACATCCCCACACTCTGCCAGCTCGACGGCCTCACCACCTGGGGCGGATGCAGACTCTGCCTCGTCGAAATCGCCGGCTCCTCCAAACTCTTCGCCTCCTGTGCCACTCAATGCACCGAAGGCATGAACATCACCACTCAATCCGACCGTCTCCTCAACTACCGCCGCATGATCCTCGAAATGCTCTTCTCCGAACGCAACCACATCTGTGCCGTCTGCGTCTCCAACGGCCATTGCGAACTCCAATCCATGGCCCAAAAGCTCGGCGTCACGCACATCCACCTCCCATACCGCTACCCCAAACTCACCGTCGACTCCTCACAGGACCGCTTCCGCCTCGACCACAACCGCTGCATCCTCTGCTCACGTTGCGTCCGTGTCTGCGGCGAAATCGAAGGCGCTCACACCAAAGACCTCAAAGGCCGTGGCATCAAAACCTTCGTCATCAACGACCTCGATCAACCCTGGGCAGACGCCAAATCCTGCACCACCTGCGGAAAATGCGTCCACGTCTGCCCCGTCGGAGCACTCACCGAACGCGGCACCGCCGTCTCCGAAATGGCCAAACGCCGCGCGTTTCTTCCTTACCTCACCTCCATGCGGGAGCACTAACCATGACCCAATCCACCACCACCACCCGTAGCGACCCCGCTTTGCGGGGTGGCATAACGCCAGCAAAACCCCGCGTCGCCACCGTCTGGCTCGACGGCTGTTCCGGCTGCCACATGTCCTTCCTCGACCTCGACGAACGCCTTTTCATCCTCGCCGAAAAAGTCGACATCGTCTGTTCCCCCGTCGTCGATCCCAAGGAATTCCCTCCCGACGTCGACCTCTGCCTCGTCGAAGGCGCCGTCAGCAGCCATCATGACTTGGAGAAAGCTAAATTAATCCGTGCTCGTTCCAAAGTCGTCGCAGCCCTCGGCGACTGTGCCGTCACAGGCAACGTCCCCGCCATGCGAAACTTCTGGGAAGTCGAAGAACTTTTCCGCCGCGCCTACATCGAGAACGCCGAATATCCTGACACCCCGGAAAAACGCAAAGCCAACCTCCCCGTCCTCAACGTCCCCCCGCACGAACGGATCGCACGCCCGCTCCACGAAATCATCAAAGTCGATCTCTTCATCCCCGGCTGCCCCCCGCCCGCCGACGCCATCTTCTACGTCCTAACAGAATTCCTCGCCGGCCGCTCCCCAAACATCACCCAAGTAACCCGTTTCGGCAAATAAATCAGAGCCGCGACCGTAAGGGAGCGACCATTCAGTAGACAAAAACAGACAAAACGAGACAAAAACAGACAAAAGCAACCAAAATGTGGCAAAAAGCAAGAAAAAACTCCGAGCAAAACAGGTCCAAAGGATCAAACAAAATGTCCAAAACCATCACAATTGACGGCGTCACCCGCATCGAAGGCCACGCAAGAATCACCATCGACCTCAACGACCAAGGCCGCGTCCACGACGCCAAATTCCACGTCACCCAATTCCGCGGTTTCGAAAAATTCGTCGAAGGCCGCCCTCTCACCGAAATGCCCTCCGTCATGGCTCGCATCTGCGGCATCTGCCCCGTCAGCCACCTCATGGCCTCCGCTAAAGCTTGCGACGAACTCCTCTCCGTCGAAATCCCACCGACCGCCGCTAACCTCCGACGTGTCATGAACTTAGCACAACTCGTCCAATCCCACGCCCTCTCTTTCTTCCATCTTAGCTCCCCCGACCTCCTCTACGGCTTTGACGCCGATCCCGCCACACGCAACATCTTCGGCCTGATCAATACCCACCCCGAATTCGCCAAAGACGGCATCCTCCTCCGCAAATTTGGCCAGGAAATCATCCAAATCCTCGGCGGTAAAAAAATCCACCCCGCCTGGGTCGTCCCCGGCGGCGTCAGCGAACCTCTCACCGCCGAACGTCGCGAAAAAATCATCGCCGGCATCCCCGACGCCCTCGATCGCGCAAAGCGTGCCGCTACATGGCTTTACAGCACCTTCGAAAAATTCCCCAACGAAGAAGCCGCCTTCGCCAACTTCCCCACCATGTTCGCTGGCCTCGTCACCCCGCAGGGAAACATCGAGCACTACGATGGTGCCCTGCGCTTCGCCGACAACACCGGAAAACTTGTCGCCGAATTCACAAATCCTTATCAATACCGCGATTACATCAGTGAAGCCACAGAAAACTTCTCCTTCCTCAAATCGCCTTTCTTCAAATCCAAAGGCTACCCCGACGGCATCTACCGCGTCGGCCCACTCGCCCGCGTCATTTTGGCCGAAAAATGCGGTACTCCCCTCGCCGATGCCGAACTCAAACGTTTCCGCGAAAAACTCGGCCGCGCCCCCGCCAGCAGTTTCCACTACCACTGGGCTCGCCTCATCGAAATCCTTCACGCCATCGAAAAAATCGGCGAACTCATGAACGACCCCGACATCCTCAGCCCACGTGTCCGCGCCCGTGCCCGTCCCAACCGCAACGAAGGCGTCGGCATCTCCGAAGCCCCCCGCGGCACGCTCATCCACCACTACAAAATCGACGACCAGGGCCAGATGCGCTGGGCCAACATGATCATCGCCACAGGCAACAACAACCTCGCCATGAACCGCGGCGTCAAACAGGTCGCCGAACGTTTCGTCAACGGCGACAAACTCACCGAAGGTATGCTCAACCGCGTCGAAGCCGTCATTCGCTGCTTCGACCCCTGCCTGAGCTGTTCCACCCACGCCCTCGGCCAAATGCCCATGATCGTCGAACTCCGCGGCCCCAACGGCGAACTGCTCGACGAAATCCGCCGCGACTAAACGACGGCATTGGACGCATAAAATTCGAACCAGCGATCCGAGTTCGCACGGGTCTGCGAACTGCGCAGGCCCGTGGTACCCGTGGACTGCATCCAAATTCGAATGCTCTCTCTACCCCGGCCACCCGTCCTCATTCTTTCGCCGGATTCATGCAGATTCCATCTAGTGCCGCGTCAACACTAAAACTTGGGATGGCGATGTTGAGGATGTACGGAAAAAAACGATGGTTGACGCAAATGGTGATCCCAAATTTTAGTGTTGACGCGGCACTAGAGCATTTTTCACTCGCCCGTAGCGTTTTGGAGCCCCGCATGGCAATGCGGGGCTTTGGCTCTCGCTTCCTGCGCATGTCATCACGCCACGACCACGTGAAAAATGCTCTAGCCCACAAGCACCGAATCCAACCGACATTTACAATGGCTGGAAAAAGGATCCCTCGATAGATAATGTTTTTGTGTGCCACAGTCAGGGCTGCAACATCGCGATGCATGTTTTAAAACATGCTTGCACAAAGTGAGGTGAATCATGAAGATTGTGAATTCATTCTTGTTGACTCGTATCATTGGCCTCTTGGTTGTTGTAGCGTCCTTTCCTGCATGTGGGAAGTGGTTCTTTAGCAGTGGATGGACTGATGTCACGACCGACCGGACTGAATGGGGAGGTTACGAGCCGGGGCAGGAATATCGGCTTAAGACGGAAGTTTTTCTGCGGAAGAACGGAGATGGTTCTAGTGGAGGTATACTTGTTGCCCCTGCTTCGTTAATTGCTCCCAATCCCAACATAAAGGACAATAATCCTCCTCCTGCGACGGTTACCGAATACCGGGCAGATCCGGCGAAATGGCCTTGGTATATAGATGTGATTCCTGCTGGTACTCGGATCCGTGTTAGCCATATTCGTCGCTGGAATACTATGACAAATAGTGAGATCACGATTTTCGCCGACATCATTGATGGTGATATTCGACAAAATGACGTTGGAATAAGAGGGCTATCACGTCGATGGCGTCCTCCACCATCCATAATACTATGGGAGCCGAATCCACTTATTCTCGATCGAGTAACGCCATAGCGAAGCAGGGCGGGTGGTCGGGGTTTCGGGTGCCACGGGCATGGGACAACCTCGGTCCCATACCCGTGCGAATGTGGAGCAGTGGTTCGAGTTTTAAAGGTTCTCTTGGGGTGTCCATTTTTGGACGTATTAAAATTTGAACCCGTTCTCCGAGTTCGCAGATCCGTGCGAACTTGCAGGTTTCATGTAGTTGTTCGATAGGATGGCTGGTACAATAGTCAGCAGTTAAGGCAGATCAGGGGGCTAACGATTCATACGCTCATTATTGGTTACGGCAACACACTCCGCCGCGATGACGGTGTTGGACCGATGATTGTTCAGTGGTTGCGGGAGTCGGTAGGGGAGGGGATACAACTGCTGGACGCCCATCAACTTCTGCCCGAATTAGCTGACCCGGTGAGCCGCGCTCACCGGGTCATCTTCATTGATGCTTCCGTCACCGTCGCGCCCGGCCGAGTGAAATTCCGCCACATCCATGCTAAAATGCCAAGCAACCCCAGCGTCGGCCATAACGTGAGTCCGGAACTGATCTTAACGCTCGTGGAGGCTTTGTACGGCCACGCCCCGCCAGCGACCGTCATCGCCATCGGCGCTAGCTCCCTCGAGCTCGGCGAAGGCCTGACCCCGCAGGTCGAACGCACCGCTCGGCGTTTGGTAAAACACTTAACTTATTGGCTTACAAGGTGATATATGTGTCTGGCAGTCCCCGCCAAAATCGTCGAAATGTCCCCCACCACTCGCGGCAAAGCCGTCGCCGACCTGCACGGCAATCGCGTCACCGTGAGCACCCAACTGGTCCCCGACGCCGCCATTGGCGACTGGGTTCTCGTCCACGCCGGTTTTGCCATTCAAAAGCTCGACGCCCAAGCCGCCCGCGAAACCTTCGCCATGCTCGCCGACATCGAACAAGCCGCGGAAGAAACTCGAAATTCGAATGACGAATCAAATCCAAATGTTCAAATGTTCAAATGACTGAAACCACCCCGCAAAGCGGGGTCGCTACGAATGTTTTGAACATTCGTCATTCGAATTTCGAGTTTCGAGTTTCTTCGGCGGCTTTATTTCCGCCGGCGTGCCATCATCGCCACGGCGCCCAGTCCCAGCAGCGCGAGGCTGGCGGGTTCAGGGACGATCCCGCTGATCTGCAGGAACACGCCGGAGTTTTCATTAACGATCGAGAAGAAGATATCGTCGCCGTTGAACCTATCCCAGCCGGTGCCCAGGACGATGGTACCATCGGTGACGCTGCCGCCGATGGTGCCGAAGGTTTTCACGAAGCCGCTGATATCGTCGGTGCCGGTGTAGCTGATCAACTGGTAGATGCCGTTGGCGACGTTCTCGCCACCGCTGGCCAAGTTGAGGTACACGACGTCTACACCGGACATGGAGATCGTCGCGGCGTCGCCGGTGAGGGCGATCAAGTCGCAGGAACTCGCGTTAAAGTCATAATCGAGCATCGTGCCGGCAGTCAGGGTCAGGCTGCCGTCGAAGGTCAGTCTGCCGATGGAGTTGCCCGGATCGAGGCGCGAGCCCGCATCAAAAGCCACCGCCCCCACGACGGTCCCGTGTCCTGCGAGCGTCTGTCCTGTGGCGACATGGAAACCGCCCGGAACACCGGAGACATCCAGCCTTGCATCGTGGTTTGCCGCGGTATCGCCGACGATGAGTTTCGACGATCCGGTGATCGGGGCGGAGAGCGCCAAGGTCCCGGCCGTGATGACCATCGTGCCATTATTGACGATCCCCGCGGTAACCTGCAGCGAAGCATCCGCCCCCGCGGCAAACGTCACCGTCTTGCCGGCAGTGTTGTTAATGCCGCCGGAAAAGACGAGCGATCCTGTTCCAGAGACGGAAATATCCAAGTCACTGGCGGCAGTGGTGATCACTGGGATGGCCACGGTTTGTACCGCATTGCTGGTGGAACTGATCGTGGCGTTGCCAACGCTGTTGGTATTGTCCATGTAGAGCGCGCTGTTGCGAGGTTTGCCCTCGTTGTCCACAAAGTCGCTGAGCGTGTAGGCCGTGCTGCCGGCGAACTGAATGTTCCCGATGGACTTGATCGAGTCGAGTTTGACGGAGGGCTGTGTTCCGGTGCCGTCGAAGATAGCGGTGGACCCGGTGGTGATCGGCACGTTCGACGCCCAGTTGCTCGCCGTCGACCAGATGCTGCTCGTCCCCTTGGTCACCCACGTCGACGTCGTCGCCACGTTCTGCAGGGCATTGATGCGGGAGATCAAGTAGTCGGCGGTCGTCTGCCCATTGAGCCCCTTGATCGTGTAAGTCGGATCGTTATCGATCAGCGAAGCGTAGGAGAGCATCGGATACGGTGATGATTCCACCGGCGCCCATGACCATTGCTGGGTCGTTTCGTTGTAGATCGTTGTATAAGTCTGCTTTGTCGGGTCGGCTTGACCTTGGTTGACGGCAGCGAGGTTGTAAATCGACTGGGTGACGTTCGCATTGGGCGGCGAATTGGGATCTTGGCCATTCATGGCATTGTATGTCCAGTACCCATCTGTCCCGGAGGCCACTCCCACCAGCATGTACGTGCCATTGACGTTGACGAACACGCCGCCGCCGGAATCGCCATTGGTGTAGACGCAACTGCCCGGCGCAGCAATGAACGGCATGGCCAAATATCCGCCATTGTTGCCGTTCGGGGCAATTCCGATGACGGTGTTGTTTCCCCAGCTCCGGGTGGGCCCGGCACCGGTCCGTGCCCAGCCGTAGGCAACCCCGGTACTGCTGTTGGTCAGGACCGCTCCCTTCGGACCGCCATAGCCGGTCATGGTCACGGGCATGTCCTGCTGTTGGAGCACATCCGAGACGACGCCTGTGTAGATCGGAGCCCCCGTGGAGCCCGTGGAAAGCGCCAGATGCAAAATGGTGAGGTCGGAGTTACCTACCGGCTCTGCGTAATCGACAATGTAAGTGACGCCTTGGAAGGTGAACTTGCCGCCGGGGCCTGGGGCCACATGCGAGGCCGTGATGACCACGTTAGGTGCGACAACAGTGCCGCCGGCAGCACTGCTGACACATCCCACGTACTCAACGCCCTCTCCATCAGCGGGTAAGCCGGTGTTCTGCCCGTCTCCGGGAATATCGTAAACGACGACCCCTCTCGCCGTTCCCCCCGACATGACACTCATCGCCAATCCCGCGGCCACCAGCGACGGCGTTACCAATTGCCTGCCTCGCCGACAATGTTGTTGCACGGACATGTGAAGCCTCCCAGCCTCTCTCACCTCCAAATTAAAATGAAACCTGTTCGGAATGGAGCCCACGAATGACTCCCCACCTCTAATATGCCTCAACCGGCGATAAAATCAAAAGCAAAGGTGAAATTTCTTCGATTTTATATTATCGGAACAGAAAAAAGGGGGGGGAGGGGGGGAATGACGAAATTCGAAGGGGGTGTCCGTTTTGCTAGGCAATGCCTTTCCATGCGTAAAATTCGTTCAATTCGTAAAATTCGTAGGGAGAGCCTTTTCATGCGATAACGGGGCTCGTAAACCTTGCCCCCTCCCTCCACGAATTTTACGAATTGAACGAATTTTACGGATTTTACGCGTGCAATGGCCACCTAAAGTGTCATACACTCAATCAGAAGTCCCATTCGTCATTCTTGAGGCCTCCGCCCGGGAGGCCCGAGGTCACTTTTGTCAGCCAAAGCCGGTGCCCTTGGGGGCGAATTGAATGGTCCCGGCAGGAACTTTCAGGTTTTTCTCAACGGCATCCGCCAGCTCTTTCCAGACGGCCACGCCGTTGTAGCCGACCTGCTCATTGGCGGTGATGTAGATCAGCGTGGGTACGGATTCGATGCCCCATTTGTCTTTCGTTTTCGTTGTGGTGTCGTAGAGCACCGGGACGCCGTAGGCATGGGCAGCGTAGTGCTTCTGAACATCCTGAGCGTCATCGTCGAGGTTAACCATCACCGTGGGGATTTTCAGGGATGCCAGGATCGGCGTAATTTTGGGCACATCCTGCATCGCCTCGGCGCTAAAGGGACAATGCGTATCAACAAAAATCACCAGCAGACCCGCCTGTCCCATATAGTTGTTCAGGGGACGAGCGGCGGTGGGGGGGGCGGATTGCGACACCTCCGGCAGAGTCGTCTGCCGTAGTAATTGGGATACCTCCAAAGCCCGCGACCCAAACAGAGACGCGTCGCTACCCGGGTCAGTCCTCTCGGCCGCTAATTGAGCCACCCATTCGCCCAACTGCTGTTGTTCGGGGAATCGCCCGCGGTAGCGTATGTGCCCGAAGCTGTCCACCAGAATGCAACAGGGCACTGCCGTCGCTTTGACAGCCTGTGCCAGAGTGCCTTGCGGATCGCGATACACCGGGAACGGTGGCGCAGTGGTTTGGTAATAGCTGGCGACCGCAGCTTCGTTCTCGCCGCCCACACCACACTCCACTCGGAGGAAATGAAGGTTGCCCCGACTGCTGGAGGACTGCATGGCAATCATCTGTTTCAAGCCTGCGTCGCTGACTGGGCAGCCGACCATGCCGAACTGCACCAGCACCACTTTACCTCGCAGATCGTTCATGCCCCAAACGCGATCCAGCGCGACCTCGCTTGCGGACCGGCTCTGACTGCATCCGCCGAGCAGACATCCCACTACAATCATGAACGTCGCAATGCAATTGAATCTCATCTGATTTCTCCCAGTCAAGTTCCTGTGCGTTATGGTAACGCCTGAAGGATTCGTAGTCCATGAAAAGTTTAGCCGTTGATCGAAGAGGGTGTGGCCATTTTTTATGGCCAATCAGGGCGATCAGAGCCGCGACTGTAAGGGAGCGATCCGTGCGACAATGCGGAAATAACGCCTGTCGCTCCCTGACGGTCGCGGCTCTGATTTTCCGGGGCAATCGTCTGATTGGCCATAAAAAATGGCCACACCCGTTGCATCCAATCGTTCAGGCGTGGGCAAGCCAGCAGCGGCCCCGGTACAGCAGGCCGTGTCGGGGCTGAAACTGGTCCCCCACCTAACGCCAATGCGCCTTGGATCGTGATCGCTGTCGATTCTAAGTACGTTCTAGGGAACAGGGAATGAGGGGGGGAGGGGGGAGAAAAATTGAAGTGACGTTCGAATAGGCGTCGAACGTCCAATGAAACAAGCCTGCCAAAATGGTAGGCTTGAAGTATGCGCTGACTAAATCTCCATGTTCGTCTAAACTAGGTGGCAAAAAATCTAAAGTACGATGACAAACTACAGCACAGATCAGAATCTGCCAAATCGCTTTGAGCGTTTTCATTACGCCTCCGACCCCGACCCTCAATCTCCTCATGCGATCGACGACCTCGATTACGATCCAGGCGCCCCCGAGCCACATCCGCTCACTCAATTTCTTCCCGACCGCACCCGAAACATCATCGCCACCAACGAATCCAACTTCGCTCCTTTCTCCGCCTCCATCAACCCCTACCGCGGCTGCGAGCACGGCTGTATTTACTGCTTCGCACGTCCCACGCACGAATACCTCAGTCTCTCCGCCGGCCTTGATTTCGAATCTAAAATTCTCGTCAAGCACAACGCTCCCGAACTCCTCCGCAAAGCCCTCGCCTCGCCCAAATGGCAGCCGCAGGTTCTCGGTTGCTCCGGCGTCACCGACTGCTACCAACCCATCGAACGCAAACTCCAGCTCACTCGTCGATGCCTCGAAGTGTTGCTCGATTTCCGCAACCCTGTGAACATCACCACCAAGAACCACCTCATCACCCGCGACATTGATATTCTCACGCAGCTTCACGCATTCCAATGCGTCCACATTTTTATCTCTGTGACCACTCTCGATCCGCGTCTCGCGCAGATCATGGAACCCCGCACCAGCGCCCCCACCTACCGCCTGGACGCCATCCGCAAACTCACTTCCGCCGGTATCCCCGTCGGCGTACTCGTTGCCCCGATCATCCCCGCCCTGACCGATCACGAATTGCCCAGGATTCTCGAAGCCGCCGAGACCGCCGGCGCCCATTTCGCCGCTTACGATGCCCTCCGCCTCCCCCCCGGCGTCAAGGACCTCTTCACGCATTGGCTCGAGACGCACTTCCCCGACCGCAAAGAAAAAATCCTCAATCGCCTCCGTTCCCTCCGCGGCGACTCGCTTAACGACCGTCGCGGTACGCACCGCAAAGATCCCTGGGCCGACCAATTCCGCCAACTCTTCAGACTCCACACCGCTCGTCTCCGCCTGAACAAGCACTCCCCCATTACCACCGACCATTTCCGTCGCCCCCTCCAACACGGCGAGCAACTCCCACTCTTTGAGAAGCCAGTAGCCAGTAGCCAGTAGCCAGAAGACATTCGGATTTCTTCTGACTTCTCACTTCTGGCTTCTGGCTTCTGGCTTCTGACTTCTTTCTTCGAGCTCTTTGATTTTTTTGCGATTCGCGAGCTTCGCCATCGGGCTCATCCGATCCAGCAGCAGGATTCCGTCGAGGTGATCGTTTTCGTGCTGAATCACGCGTGCCGGAAAGTCTTCCGCATCAACCACGAAAGCCTGTCCCGTCACGTCCATCGCCTCGACCCGAACCGCCTGAAACCGCTCGACCTTCACGCGGATATCCGGCAGCGAAAGGCACCCCTCCTCCCCTTCCTCCGACCCGTGCTCATCGGAGAGCACCGGATTGATATAAGCAACCGCCTCCTCACGTTTCCCCTCCGGCGACGCCACGAAGAGACGAAGCGAGAGCCCCACCTGCGGCCCAGCCAGCCCCACCCCTTTATGCTCCACCATCAAATCCTTCATCCGCTCCACAACAGTCCGCAGCCAGTCGTCAAATCGCTCCACCGGCTTGGCGGTCTTCTTCAACGCCGGATGCGGATATAGCACCAGTTGCAACGACTCAGGGGAGGGCGGATCCGCTCTCTTCACAGACGCCTCAACAGGCGCGGGCTTGCGAGTTCTAGACTTTGCTTTCATGGAATCATTATAGAGGTCCGCCCCACGCGAGGAAACCGCTCAATTAACCACAAACAGACACAGACAAAAATTTAAAAATGTCTGTGACTGTCTGTATTACTATCGCGCAACTTCTTTCTATCCTGACAAAATTGAGTACGAAGACACGAAGAAACGAAGAACACGAAGTTTTTTTTTCGTGTTCTTCATTTCTTCGTGTCTTCGTGCTCAAGTCGTTTCATGATTTAGTTGCGGCTCTGCCGCGCCGGGTCTGTCCGTGGCTAATTCCCCTCTCATTGTTTCGGAATAAACACGCCGAACCCCGCCAGCGCCTTGTCCAGATCGTTATGGAATGTGAAGAGCTTGTGCAGGCTGGTGATTTTGAAAACCTTGTGAAGCTCCGGCCGAATCCCGACGATCACAATACTCCCCTTCACAGGGTCCATCGCCTTCTTGAGTTGCAGCAGTACCCCCAGCGCCTGTGAAGACATGAACTTCACGCCGGAGAATTCCAGCACCACTTTCCGCTGATCCTGTTTCTCCACCAGGTCCAACAGGTTTCGTCCCAGCGTTTCGATGCTCGCCGAATCCAGCACCGCGATATTCTGGAAATTGATCACAGTGACATCTCTGTATTTCTGCACAAGTAATTCGTTCGCCATGCCATCGACTCCTGTTTTTCTACATTCTTATCGGCATTTCCGCGAGGCGAGTGAAGAAGCCAGAAGCCAGAAGGTTTCAAGTGTGCGGCTTATTCCAATCTTCTAGCTTCTGGTCCGTTTCCATCGCCAGCATTCGCTGTTTGGTTTTTACGCCGCCGTGGGCGGAGAAGCCGGTCATTTGGCCGTTCGCTCCGACGACTCGGTGGCACGGCACCAGCAGTGGCCACGGGTTGGAGCCCAACGCCGCCCCCACAGCCCGGCTTGCATTGGCATTGCCCAACTCCCTCGCAATTTCCCCATAAGTTCGCACCTGCCCACGCTCGATCCTGCACGTGACCTCAAGCACCCGCCTGCAGAACGGCGAAACCTGTGACCAATCCAGACAATGATGAAGCGAAACTGTGCAATTGTGGGGCGAATTGGCGTAATAGCCTTGCAGGAACCGCACCAGTTCCGCGAGCCAATCGGGCGTGACTGTCGGGTGAAATCCACCGCGGCCATCGCCGAAAACCTCGCTCGAGAGCGGATATCTCCTGAGCAAATCGCGACGCAGCTCGTCCACAGACATCCCCGGCAAAATAATCCGGCAGAGCAAGGAACGAGTAGCCCCGGTAGGGGGTGGGAGGGGTGGGGCAGGGCAAACGCACCTGACGTTCTGAGCCGCGACCGTAAGGGAGCGACCGTACGACAATGCGCGAATCACACGGGTCGCTCCCTTACGGTCGCGGCTCTGATGGCCAAAGGTGTTTGCCCTGGAGGATGGGGGGGCGAAAGCTCGCTTCCAAAGCACACCGCAACTCCCCCATTCCGTAGGAATCACCGCCCAGGCATACGCGGGTGACAGAATCTGTTTTCTCGATGCAACGTCCATGGCCTTTCTCCGTTAGTCTTGTGGTGCCGCAAGGCTTGCCCCGCGTTCGTCCGATATTGTAATCCACCCGAGCGTCCGAAAGTATCAAAATCGGGACTGTTCGGGAGAAGATCGGCTGGAGGTTGACCATGTTGGGACTCGACCTGACGTTCGGACAAAAACTGCAACTCGCCTTCGTGCTGCTCATGTTCAGCATCGCGGGATACCTCATTTTCAGCAACAACCGCCAGACGCTCGACATGACCGTGACCTCCTGGACTCAGCAGCATCTCGTCGGCATCGATCCCAGCAAGCCCCCGAGCACCTCCAATCCTGTCGATACCGCTAAATCTTCCGTGCTCACCATTTTCGCCTGTCACGACGGCCACCTGGAAATCACCGAATTCCCCGACGATGCCGACACCAAGCCGATCATTCTCTTCCGACCCGACCTGCGCCGCACATCCTATGACATTTACCGAACGACCACCGAGCGTCTCAACGCCATCAAGGACCCTTACAAGCGTACCTTGACGACGGCCGCCTACTGGTTCGCCGACGGACGCGTCGGCCTGGGTGCCAGCGTGATCGCTCGCTCCGGCCTGGATCGGGAACAGGCGAAAACCGAAAAAGAACTCCAGCGTGACCTGCTCGACCAGGTCGATCGCATTCGTCAGGGCGCCAAGACGGGCAGCTATCTGCCGGAGCTCTACGACAACGTCCTGCGGGCACTCGCCGAATACAGGGCCCGAGAAGGCGATCCCACGAAGGACCCCGCCAAGGCCGCCCTCGCCCACAAAGTGCTGGACTTCGCGGCAAAGTTCCTCAATCAGCAACAAAAAGACGAGGGCAAACTGGTGGATAAGTACATCAGTGGGATGGACACGCTGCTGACAGCCGAACAGAAAGCGAAGCTCGCCGAGACCGCCAAGCTCGTCACCGCACCCAGGCCGCCGCGATCAGGAAGGAATCGCGCGGCAGGATAAAGAAGAAGCCAGTAGCCAGAAGTAATGACGAATGACGCAATTCGCATTTCTTCTGACTTCTGGCTTCTCGGTTGTAACGAGGTGTTGCGAGAAAGCAACGTTTGGGCGGGAGGGACGTTGAGAAGGAACATCATCGACAAGGGAAAAATGTTCCCAAATGGGGATGCAGAACTGTAAAGACCGACATTCTCGGACGTCCTTGCGGCATGAGGCTTGCAAAGGAAAGCAGCAGAGGTAGTGCTATGCTGCGTATTGGATTACTCGTGATCGTGACGGCAGTGGTGGCGAGTTGCGGGGCAACGTCGAAGGTGGAGACGGCCTTGCCGGGAAACTTCTACGTACCGTCGACCATGATGGTGGATCGAGGATGGGATCGCAAGGAGGGGAGGGCAGAGGAGCAGCCGTCCAGCAGCAGGATCGATTGGTACGCGCTGTTGCCGGAGGGCGAGACGGTGGCATTCCCAATCGTCCGTGCGGAAAAAATCGCCTATGGAACCGTGTACATGCAATACGGGGTCTTCACGGTTTATACGCACGATTGGCAGCGAATTTCAAGCCCGCGTGGTTCAGGCTGGCGCATCACCGATTCGGTTCAGAACTGGTCCACGCCGTGAGCGGGTCATTCGAAGTCGTTAAGTCGTCAAGTCGTTAACGACTTGACGAATCCTCCTCCCGCACGGAACTATTTGTCACATCTCATCTTGACGCCGCTGGGCCGAAGCGGCATGATACGCACTCGAATGCAGTCATTGAGTATCGAGCGAGTTGATCTGCCGGGGGTCCGGTAAGTCGCTTGGGGCGATAATCGCTTGCCGATACCGCAGTTCAGGCCACGCTGCAGGGCAGAGGAAAAGGACGACGCATGGCAACCGTGACGAAAAAAGAACTCGTGGATCGGATCGCGGAAAAACTTGGCATCAAACGCGTGGTCGTGAAGCGAGTCGCTCAGCAGTTTCTCGACGAGGTTGTCCTGGAACTAGGCCGAGGCAATCGCCTGGAGTTCCGCGACTTCGGTGTCTTTGAATGCAAGCAGCGAGCGGCACGTGTGGCGCAAAATCCCAAGACCATGGAACGTGTACCAGTGCCCGCCAAGCGAACGGTGAAGTTCAAGGTCGGCCGCTTGATGAAAGCCAAACTCCACGAAATCGCCAAATCGACCGCCCAGCGAGACACCGCCGCGGCCAAAGCGTGAAGTTCGTATATTAGTATGTTAGTACACTATCGGCGCTCGTACTTGACGCCCAGGAAAAACGAGGTCGCCATCGCGGCGCACGCCAGCACGGTCACGCTCACCCGCATTGCCGGATTCAGTAGTAAGTCAAACGGATGCGGAATTGCTTTCGGTTGTTGAGGCGTCACTGGCGTCAAGCTTTCCGCCAGTAGCGTATCGACGCTACGATCCTTCAAGAGTGTTTGCGGATCGAGGATCAAGAATTCCTGATCTTTGCGGTACAGATTCAGTTGCCGCGAGGCGAGGCGTTCCATCAGCATCGGTTCCTTGCCTGCCGCCTCGATGAATTCCTTTTGCATCGCGATTTTCTGATCCAGCAGGTCCACTGTTGCCTGAATGTCATAACGTGTGTTTTTCGCGTCACAGACTCCCTTGTAGGCCGGGACGAGCACCACGCTCGCCAGCAGTAGCAATCCCGCCAACAGCATCACCCACGAGAGGGTGCCAATCGAGAACACGAAGGGGAGCCAGAGGATGGACGGGGTACGGGGGCGCATATCGATTTAATCCAACTGGAATCGTACGGAGACGACGGCGAGGATTTCTTTTTCGAGGCTGGTGGTATCATTGTTGCCGGTATCGGAAACGTCGTTGACGCCTTTGGGGTTAATCTGCATAACGCCCATGTGAGCTTCGACGAGTTTGCCGAGCTTGCCGTGGGCGTTGTTGACGATCTGCTCGGCGCGGGTGGTGGCATCTTTGGTGGCGTCGGCGAGCATGTCGATTTTCAGCTCTGAAAGTTTGGAATAGGTGTAGCTGGGCGAGCCGGACTCGATTTCGATGCCGTCTTTAATCAAGGAGGTGATGTTGCGGGAGATGCCGGGGACCTTGTCCATGGAATGGCTTTCGATGGTGATGTTCTGGGAGAGGGCGAACATTTCCACCTTATTCGTCTCGACGGTCTGCGGCACCGGCAGCGGCGCCCCGGCAGGGATGCCACCGGCAGGCGCGACGGCGGGAACGACTTCCTTCTGCATGATCTTGCGAGTCCGAACGGAAGAAAAAGTCACTTCCGCGTCCGGAACGCCGGCTTGCTTGATGAATTCCGCCGCACGATCGGCATCCGCCTTGAGCTTCTCGTATGCCTTGGCCAGATTCGCGTCATACGTCGTGATCGTGCCGGTCCATGAGATGGTATCGGAAGTAATCGCCTTTTTGGCCGAGCCTTTCACGTCGAGTGTGCGAGGTTCGAGTTTCACCGACAGGTAAGTCCAGGCGAGGATGGCGACGCAGATGATGTTGGCCAGGGCGAAGAAAAAGCCGCCGATCTGGAGGGAAACGATCATGCGATTGGACTTGGCGTTCGCCTCGCTCATGGGACGCTCCGAATTGTAGGGTGAAAAATGAACCGTTGAGTATCGGCAAATGTGTGCGGCGGTGATCAGTATTTTTCAAAGTTAAAAGTTAAAAAGTTAAAAGGAGGAAGGAGAAAAAGAAGCTTTTAACTTTTAAACTTTTACCTTTTAACTTCCTTTTAACTTTTAACTTTGTAACTTTTAACTTTCGCGCAAGCGTCAGATATGGAAAATCGCCTGGGTGCTGGCGTGCGGTCGTGTTGGCGGATTGAACGCCGTGGCGAAATCGTACACGTTGTGGAAATCGTGGATGTTGTCGTCGTCGGTCTTGGCCATCAGTTTCGATTCGATCATCGCGAAGACGATCTTGCCAAAGTCATTGGTGCGGGAAATATTCCAGTGCAGCAGCACCGCATAGGCCATCTGACCGTAGCGGGCCAAGGCGTAGCTCCGCAGGCCCCAACAGAGTTGTTGTCCCGAAACGTGATAGCTTTGATCGTCCGGATCGTGCGACTTGCGCTTCCCGTGAACTTGTTCGACGGTATGCGAGAGCCCGCGGCGTACGAATTCAAAAGCCTCGAGCGGATACCGCCCACACTCATGGACGACTTGCTCAAGAGGCTTAACGGTAGTTTTATCGATGGGCATATAACTGCTCTGGATCTGAAACAATGCCATTATACAGAACGACCATGCCACAAGGGAAGTTTCTTTCGATCCTTACTTACCGTCCTGTAGTTTTGCCAGTTCTTTGTGTGCCGCCGCCACGCCGGCGCCGAATTCGAAGTTTTTGTAGCCTTGTTGCCGCAGGATGATCTCGATTCCCGCGATCACGCCGAGCGTATCGGTCTGGTCGACGTAGCCCATGTGCGAAACGCGGAAGATTTTCCCTTCCATCGAGCCCTGTCCAGCAGCCACGTTCATATTGATCTGCTTCCGCAACGCCCCGCGGAACTCCTTATCCGTAAAGCCCGCGGGATAGCAAATGCCCGTCACCGAATCCGACGGACTCTTCGAGAAGACGCCCAGGTTCAGGGCAATCGCTGCCGCCCGTGTCGCCGCCGCGAATACTGCCGTGTTCTTCCAAACCTTCTCCAGCGTCTCCGTCTGGATCATCGTCAACGCCACGTACAGCCCGCGTACCAAACTAATCGCCGGCGTCCACGGCACATCGTTCTCATTGTAACTCTTCAAATAACTCCCCAAATCCAAATACAGATTCGGCTGCTTGACCCCCGCCGCCTTCTTCTGCGCCTTCTCCGAAACGCTGATAAACGCCAGTCCCGGCGGCAGCATCAACGCCTTCTGCGACCCCGTAATCACGATATCCACGCCCCATTCATCCGTCTTCACCGGCAGCGCTCCCACCGCCGTAATCCCATCCGAAATCAACACTGTTTCCGTGTTGCGAGTCAATGCCGCGATCCCCTGCAAATCCGTCACCGTGCAAGCGGAAGTTTCCGAATGCACCAGCACCACCGCGTCAAAGTGTTTGGTCTTGAGCGTATCGGCCACCTGCTGCACCGGCGTCGCCGTCCCGTACTCCGCCTTGAGCACCGTCGCATTCCACTTATTCCTCTCCCCGATTTTCACCCATCGTTCCGCGAATTTCCCATTGCTCAGGTACAGCACATTCCCGTTTGCCGGGATCGTATTGATCATCGCCATCTCAGCCCCGGCCGTCCCCGACCCCGCGATCGTCAACACCGGATTCTTCGTCTGAAACACATACTTGAGCATCTCATTGCACTTGGCAAAAAGATCCTTGTACTGCTGTGTCCGGTGATGGAAGATCGGCTTGGCCATCTCCAGCAGCACTTCTTCCGGCACACTCGTCGGCCCCGGCGTGTAAAGACGCATCTTATTCATCATGAAGCTCCAAAATCAGAAATTCCAAGAGAAAGAAGATAAGCGATCCGAGGACGAGGTTCAAATGATCGCCACCACTTCCCGCACCTCCGGCATCTTCTCCTTCAAAATCCGCTCCAACCCCTCTTTCAGCGTCAGCGGCGAAGACGGACATCCGACGCACGCTCCATGAAACCGAATCCGCACCACACCCTCCGCCGACACCTCCACCAATTCCACATCTCCGCCATCCGACTGCACAATCGGCCGCATCCAGTCAATCACCGCCCGCACACGTTCTTCCAGCGACGAACTCATGCTCGAAACTCGAAACTTGAACCTCGAAACTTACAATTCACCTGCACGCCCGGCAGTGATACACCCCGCCCGGCGGCATATTGATCGCCACGAAATCAAACGAAACATCCTTAAATATCTTCTTATAATACCGCCAGTAAAGGAACGGCACCTCCGTAATGTTCGAAAACACCCCATCCTCCACCAGGTACCGCCGCACCGACACAAGCATCCGCTTCCGCACCGATAACGGTAAACTCGGCGTCGCCAATCCCGACACAAACGCATCCACATGCTTCACATCATGCGACTTGAGCACCCCATCCAGATCCCGCACATCCGCCTGCACAATATGCACATTCTTCAATCCCGCAAAGCGTTCCTGCAAAATCCTCGCAAAATCCCGGTCACGCTCGATCGCGATAAACATCGTCTGCGGCTGAAGTTTCTTGATGATCGCTTCCGTGATCGGCCCCGTCCCCGCCCCAAGTTCCACGATCACCTTCGCGCTGTGCCAGTCAATCTCTTTGATCGTCGCATTCGAGAGTGCCTTCGACGACGGCCAGATCGACGCGATCGTCGTCCCGTGCCGGAAGAACTTCGAAAAAAACAGCAAATTATCCCGTATCTGCGCCTTACGGTGTCCCGACGTGCTCCGAGCCTGTGGCATGCATCATTCCTTCCTGCGGAACGCCCACCTGCAACGCGAACATTCCCAACGAACCTCAAAATCATAACGACTCTGCGTTTAACTTACTACCCCACGTGAGTTCGTTAAACAAAACGGGTGTGGCCATAAAAAATGGCCACACCCAACAAAGCGGCGGCTCTTACGAGAGCCGCCGCCAATTGAGTTATCAACTCGCCCATGTATGAATCACGATCAGCGCTTTCTGCGAAGCAGCAGCAGTCCTGCGCCCAAGCCCAGGAGGCCGAGTGAGGCGGGTTCGGGAGTAAGGGGGCCTTGATGGCCGGGGCCGTTAACGCCGCTGCCGATGTAATTGATTGTAAGGTCGAGGTAGACTTCGTTGCCGGAGGTGAGGGTGCTAAACACGAACTCGTAGTCATTTGTGGTCAAGCCGTATTCTAGCCCCTCAATGTTAAAGCCGTCGCCACTGTTCAGGTAGTCCGTCAACGGTAAGGTACCGTCGTCATACACGAAAGAGTTCGCGTTGCCGCTGGCAAAGTTGGTGAGGGTGATGATGCGATAGACGCCTTCGTTGAAGTAGCCATCAACGGCATTAAGGTTGATGGTGGCGCCATCGTCGAAGGTGAGGACCGTGTTGTCCCAACTGTTGTTAATAAGGTTGAGAACATCGTGCCCCCCGCTGAAACTGGCGAACTTATCATTTTCGTCGTAATTGTCCGGATTTTTCAGGTTAAGGTCGAGTGAGGAGCCTTCGTAGAAGTGGGCTCGAATACCCTGGCCTGTGCCGCTGGCAGCTTGGATGGTGAGTGTTCCGATGGGGTCCAATTTCGAGTTCGGGTCGGCAGTAACAAGGCCCGGAGCGATGTGACCATAGATTGAGATGGATCCACCTGCTCCCTTGAGTGTGATTGTGGTATTGCCACCGAGTGTGGCATCAGACTTCCCAGCGACCCCGACAGAAAGAGTGTTGCCGTTGAGGTAGTTGCCGATTGTATTGTCATTACCGGAGAGGATGACAGTGCCTTCTGATAGACATCCCTGACAAACAGCAAGATAATGGCTGCCCGTCGTTTAATTTACTACGCTTCCCGGAGTCCCCCATGCCCACACCCTTATCTCTCACTATCGACCCAACCCCGCGTTTCGCTCTTTCCCCGTATCTTTACATGCAGTTCATGGAGCCCTTAGGCACCACCGACAGTTCCGTCGAAGCCGGCTGGGACCATCTGCGAGACCGCTGGCGGCCGGACCTCATCCGCGCCACCCGCCAACTCGCTCCCACCCTCATCCGCTGGGGCGGCTGTCTGAGCAGTTTTTACAAGTGGAAAGAGGCCGTCGGCCCACGCCTCAAACGCACGCCCATGCTCAACATCCTCTGGGGCGGCGTCGAATCCAGCCAGATCGGCACACATGAATTCGTCGATTTCTGCCGCCAGGTCCACGCCGACCCACTTCTCTCCGTCAACTTCGAATCCGACGGTCGCCAACACTGGGCAAAACCGCTCAAAGGCGGCAATCGCTCCGGCTCCCCCGAAGAAGCCGCCGATTGGGTCGACTACTGCAACAACCCCGACAGCAAGCTCCGCCGCTCCCACGGCATCAAAACCCCCTACAACGTCCGCCTCTGGCAAATCGGCAACGAAACCAGCTACGACCCCCGCGGCTACAAGCTCGAAAAAGCCGCCCAGCGTACCGTCGTCTTCGCCAAAGCCATGCGAAAACGCGACCCTTCCATCCAGCTCATCGGCTGGGGCGACGACAACTGGGCCAAACGCATGCTCGACATCGCCGGCGAACATCTCAACTACCTCGCCTTCCACAACATGTTCAAGCCCACCGCCGCCGATCCCAACTCCCCACTCCAAGCCATGGACTACCGCACCGATCCCGCCCGCACCTGGGACCATCTGATGCAATCCTGGAAACTCACCGACGAACGCATTCGCAAAGTCCGCGACAGCCTCGCCGGGTACAACATTCCGCTGGCCATGACCGAATCGCACTTTTCCATCCCCGGCCGCAACCGTTGCGAAGTCCTCTCCACCTGGGCCGCCGGCGTCTCCAACGCTCGCACGCTCAACACCCACGCCCGTCACGGCGATCTGCTCAAAATCGCCACCCTCGCCGATTTCTGCGGCACACGCTGGATGGTCAACGCCCTCATCATCCCTGCCCCCGTCGGCACCGGCAACACCTTCATGATGCCCACCGCCCGCGTCATGGCTCTCTTCCGCCACCACGTCGGCAAAAAAGCCGTCTCGATTTCAAAATCCCCCAGCGACCTAGACGTCACCGCCAGCCGCACCGGCAACCGCTTCTTCCTCCACGTCGTCAACACCCACCGTACGCGTTCTGTGCAAGTCCAACTTGCCATCCCCGACCACGCCATCACCAACGGCAAAGCCTTCACCATCGCCGCCGATCCCGGATTGGAAATTTGGCAGCAAAACGAATCCGCCCTCGAACCCAAGGAAACAGTCGTTGTCAGGAATGCTGTGCACACATTCCCCGCCGCCTCCGTTTCAGCCGTGGAACTGACCGTAACGTAACGCGGGCATCTTGCCCGCAACCGACGTGAATGTCGTTATTCGCTCGGCTGCTGGCTTTTTTCCGCCGCAGGCAGCTTCATTTCCGGGCGCAGCATCAGGAAAGCATTGCGTAAAACCGGGTCCTTCTGAATATCTTCGACCTTCGCTTTCGGATGTGCTTTGAATGGGTTGTACAGGGGGTCTCCGACGAACCCCACTCGCCACGACAGCCACGGTGCGGTCACTTCCCAGACCTCGCCCTGGGTAAACTCGCCGCACAGGAGCAGCGGGAAGAAGTGCGCCGGATTGGCAAACGCCGTCAGATAAGGTTCCGACGTGGGCCCCATCGTTCCGCAAAAACCGCGATTCAACAGGTTCACCACCCACTGGGTATTGTTCTTTTTGTGCAGCGACCCCATCTCGCCGCTGGCCACATGATATCCCACCGCCCCGGGCAGCCACTGGCACGAATCCACATATGTCCCCAGCGAATACCATCCACAATACAACGCCGCGTCCGGACAATCCTTGGCCTGCAACAACGCCGGCTTGTCATCCAAAAAGCACTCCATCGTGGAATGCGTTTTCATCCACGCATTAAGCTGACGCATTTGAATATCCATCGACGCATACCCGCCGGCCTTGATCCCGCGCGCATCGAGGTACATCTTCCCTTCCAGTCCTTTTTTCTCGATCTCCAGCGTCCGGTCGATCATTTCCTGGGCTTTTTCCATGGTCTCGCCGTCGATCCGGCAAACCATGATCGTCCGCAGAACGCCTTCTTTCACCGCCCCATTCCTTCCCAGCGTTGCCGGATAAACCGCCACGTTCCGCGGATTGATAATCCATCGTCCGCGGCTATAGTTCTGATCCGCCAGCACCAGGGCCAGTTCATTGTCGAAACAGGCCTCCGTCTCCGCGAAGGGGGCCATGAACTGCTCGAGTTGTTCCGCTCTGCCGAACAAGCCGTAACATTGCGTGCACAGGTCGAGCAGTTCCCGCCTGGCTGCCGGCTGATCGAGATGCCCGGCCAACTCCGAAGCCCGAACTCGGGCGGATTCAATGGTCGTTTGGATCTTTTCCCGCTCGGCGCGATTGGCGTCGGCGGCTGGCCCATCGCCCTGCACCTGGATGCCAAGCATGCCGGAGAGGCCGGCGGTTTTCAGGTGGACCCGTATCAGTTCGGCCGCGGCCTCGGTACGCTGCTCGACGGGCAGTTTTTCGATACGCTTGGCTGCCTCCGTCGCCGCATTCTCGAGCTTCTTCGGCAGGGCGTCCGCCCAGTTGCCCTTTCTCGCTGGCTTTGTCGCCGCCGTCGTTGCCGGTTGCGAAGCTGGCGATGTCGCTGCCTGAGATGTCGCTGCCTCGGTCGTTGCCGCGGGAGGAGGTGGGGCGGCTACTCGATCATACGCGGCGATCTGATTCTCGAGTGCGTCGAGGGTCTTGGTCTTTTCATCGTTGTAGAACGCCAGCATCTTTTGCTCTTCCGCGTTCCCCTGCCAAGGACCGATCTTCAGCGGCACATCATACATCGTCACCAGGCACTTCACCCCGCCGGCCTGATCGAACTTCTTCTCCGCCATCACCCGCCGAATCTGCGGCACAATGTTCTTGCGGTATTCCGACTCCGGAATCACTTCAGGAAAAGATTTCCTGACCATGTAGTTAATAGCAATCAGGTTGTTCTCGGGAATGTTGCGAACCTTCATATAATATTTCGCCAGTTGCAGCGATTGCTCGCTGGCGGAATTGTAAATCACCGCAACTTCCGCCGGTTCCAGCGCCGCGGCCGGACGCGCAGCGAAAGTACTCGCGGCCAGACAAACAGCGGCAGCAAGAAAAGTCGTAACAGAACGAGACGGCAAAGCAAAATAAGACACCCTAAAAACTCCTGTGATGGAAAGGCCCCGGAGTTCACGCTTCAGCGTGTCACGGGGGAGGTGCGGGAGACACGCTAAAGCGTGAACTCCGGTTCGAGATAGCGAATCGCTAGTTCGGTCATCATACGAATGCCGACAGGCACTGCAAGGTCGGTGAAATCATACTTGGGGTTGTGCAACATGGGATAATGATCGCAGGAATGTGGACAAACGCCGACAATGAAGAAACAACCGGGTACTTTTTCGAGATAAAACGAGAAATCTTCGCTCCACATCTGCGGTTTTGGGGTCCATTCGAAGGATTGCTCGCCCAATGCCGCGACCGCGGTCTGATGCACCAGTTCCGCCATTTCCGCATTGTTATGCACGTAGGGCGTCGAGCCGTTGAACTGAAACGAAACCTGACAGCGATGGGCCTCGGCGACATTTTTGGCGATGCGTTGCAGCGATGCAATGGCCGCTGCTCGACGGGATTGCGAGAGGGCACGAATGGCACCTTTGAGTTCCGCTTTATCGGGAATGACATTGAATGCCGACCCGGTCTGGATACTGGCAACGGTCACAACGCACGGATCGGTCGGGTCGGCCTCTCGGCTGACGATCGTCTGCATGGATTGCACCATCGCCGCCGCACAGACAACAGGATCGAAAGTTTCATGCGGAGCCGCGGCGTGGCCGCCCTTGCCGGAAATGACGATCGTGAAGCCGTCGATCGAAGCGCACATCGCGCCGGGTCGTGTGGCAATCGCTCCGACCTTGAGGCCCGGCAAGCCGTGAAGACCGAAAATCGCTCCGACTTTCGGATTCTCAAGGCAGCCTTCCTGGACCATTTTCTCCGCCCCCAAAAGCCCTTCCTCGGCGGGCTGAAAAATCAGCTTGACGATGCCGCCGAAACGGTGCGTGTTTTCCTGAAGAACCGCGGCGGCCCCCAAAAGCACGGCAGCGTGCCCATCATGACCGCAGGCGTGCATCTTCCCGGGAATCGCCGAAGCGTAAGATACGCTGCTTTCCTCAACAATGGGAAGAGCATCAATATCCGCTCGAAGTGCGACGCATGGTGTGTCACGGTTCAAGCCCAAGGATTGCAATCCCTGGGCTTTGCCGCGGATCAGCCCAACCACGCCGGTGCCTCCTCCCCAGCCTTTGGTGTGTTCTATCCCCAGTTTTGACAATTCGTTACAGATTACGCCACAGGTGCGGACTTCTTCGTATCCGATCTCCGGATGCCGATGCAGGTCGTGCCTGATTTCGGTGGCGCGATCAGCAATGGCATCGAGATTCGCGAAAAGATGCTTTTCAGACGCGTTGCTCATGATTCATGTCTCCGGGTCAACCGTACCCGGGGCGAGTTGCAAAATCAATCGGCAATAGCCTTGCGTGGCAACGCGGGTGTGGCCATTTTTTATGGCCAATCAGACGATTGCCCCGGAAAATCAGAGCCGCGACCGTCAGGGAGCGACAGGCGTTATTTCCGCATTGTCGCACGGATCGCTCCCTTACGGTCGCGGC
>WQYP01000037.1 GCA_009781185.1 Phycisphaerales bacterium
AGCGCCCTGCACCGGACCCCACGACGCATTCGCCGGCCTGTCACGGCCGGTACCCCGCGAAAAAAGCCATCCCCCCCCCCAGCCGCCGCCGCAACAACCAGCTTCACCCGCCCATATTCCCGAGCCACCGCCGGCTTCACATCCCCGCCCAACAACTGCGTAGCAATCTGCATCCCATAACAAATCCCAAGGATCGGCACCCCCAACTCGAAAATCCGCGGATCGCAACGTGGCGCCCCCTTCTCATACACCGACGCCGGCCCTCCCGACAAAATCAGCCCAACCAGATTCCATTTCCGCAACTCATCAATAGAAACATCCGGCCGTACCAGCATCGAGTACACCCCCGCCTCTCGCACACGCCGCGCAATGAGCTGTGCATATTGCGTCCCAAAGTCCAGGATCGCAACCGTCTGTTGCTGAGGAATGGCCGAGGGGGGGGGTGTTTTGCTATTCATACACCGATTGTACTCCCCTTCGTAAAATTCGTAAAATTCGTGGAGGAGGAGCACCGTGTGGTAACACGGTGGTTTGTCCTCGCATTCCCAACCGCCACCGCGTTACCACGCGCTGCTCCTTGTCACCCGGTCACGATCATGCCTGGGTATGTGACACGAAATGCATGTAGCGACCCCGCTTTGCGGGGTGGCGGTGCTGCTTGTCCGCACAAGTTTAGCCGTTGATCGAAGATCTACGCTCGTTCTGCTAAACATGCCACGCCCCCCCTTGCGTTGTTGACCTCCCGTTGAGCTTGTTATTTCCCGCGACTTTCAAGATACTGAGCGAACACGCCTGTGTGGACCCAACAGTTTAAGCAGGAGCCTTCATGAGAATTTCTATTCCGATCTGTTTCGCGTTGCTGTTGACGGTCTTAGCGGGTCAGTCCGCGGGACCGGTGGGGGGGGAGTCGGTAACGACGGTGGATGCCTACACGATTCCCAGCAACGACGTCACCTTATCCTTCGTCCGTCCCGGCCGTGTCGTGGACATGCCGGTCAAAGAAGGCGACAAGGTCAAAGCCGGCCAGATCGTCGCCAAACAGGACGACGCCGAGGAAGCCGCCATCCTCGCCGTCTCCGCGGCACAGGCCAAAGACGAAACCCGCATCGTTGCCAACGAAAAAATGCGGGACCTGAAAGAAAAAACCTACAAACGCAAACTGGAATCCGGCGTCACCACCGCTTCCGAACTCGACGAAGCCAAGACCGATTGGGAAGTCTATGAGGCCAACGTTGCTCTGACCAGATCCGAGCACGCCATGGACGCACTCAAACGCGACAAGGACCAGGCCTCCTTCGACAAGACCCGCGTCATCTCCCCCATCGACGGCACCGTCGAGCAAACCATGATCAAAGTCGGCGAAAGCGTCGATCAGCAGAACCTCAAAATCATACGAATCGTCAACATCGACCCGCTCTGGATCAACGTCCCCGTCCCCTTTGCCGCCGCCCGCGAGCTCAAGGAAAACGACAGCACCTCCGTCAAATTCTCCAACGGAGAAATCCGCACCAGCAAAATCATCCACGTCTCCACCGTCGCCGACGCCGCCAGCCAAACCCTGCTCGTCCGTGTCGAAGTCGAAAACGCCGCCAAAACCCCCGCCGGCGAAAAAGTCACCGTCTCCTTCCCCAAAAAATCCCCCACCGCCTCCACAACCAAATAACTTCCCCCTTTTCCCTTTTAACTTTGTAACTTTGTAACTTTTAACTTTAACTTCCCATCAGGACTCTCCATGACCTTTTCCTCCCCCATTTCCACCAGTCGCCAGCAGGTCCTCATCGACGAGCAGCAACTCGCCAAGCTGCAAAGCGAGTTCGCCCGCCGCGCCCTGGAGCTCGAACGCCTCAAAGCCTCCTTCGAAATCCTCGCCGCCGTCAACGCCCCCGCACGCTTCCTCGCCTCCGCCATGGCCCTCTGCAACGAACTCGCTTCCCGCTACAAAGCCGAACGCGTCGGCATCGGCTTCCTCAAAGGCCGCTACATCCGCCTCAAAGCTCTCTCCCACACCGAAAAAATCACGCGTCACATGCAACTGGTCCAGGACATCGAATCCGCCATGGAAGAATGCCTTGACCAGGACGTGGAAGTCATCGTTCCCGCCACCAAGGAAGCCAGTTACGTCTACCGTGCCACGAACACCTTATCGCTTCATCACGGCCAGAACGCCATCTGCAGCCTCCCGCTCCGCCGCAAAGTCGCCCTCGCCAAAAAAGCCGATCGCGCTTTCGAAAGCGACGTCGTCGCCGTCCTGACGCTCGAACGCACACTGGACAAACCCTTCACGCTCGAAGAAATCGAAACGCTTCGCCTGACCTCCGACCTCTTCACCGCCCGCCTGGTGGACCTGTACGAACAGGACCGTTGGCTCGGCTCCAAGCTCCTGCGCGAATCCCGCAAAGCCGCCGCATGGGTCGTCGGCCCCAAAAACACATGGCCCAAGGTCGCCGCGATCGCCGTTTGCGCCCTGCTCGCCTTCGCCATCTTCGTCCCCGGCACACACAAAGTCGAAGCTCCCTTCACACTCGAAGCCATCGAACGCCAGATTCTCTCCGCTCCCGTGGAAGCCCCTCTCCTCTCCGTCGGCGCCACCGCCGGCGATTACGTCGTCACCGAATCCACCGCCGCACAAATCGACGCCATGAACGCCGCCTCCCCGCTGATCCCCATGCTCCCCTTCCGCAAGCCCGCCACCGTGCTCGCAAAACTGGACACCTACCAGTTGGAAAAGACCCTCTTGCGCGCCCAAAGCGAGCAGCAGAGTTACATCCGTCAGGCGATGAACTATCGTGCTCAGGGCAAGGAAGCCGACGCCCAGACCGCCGACGCCCAGGCCAAACACGCACAGGCCGACGCCGATCTCTACGCCAGCCAGATCGAGCAGGCCACCATCAAAGCCCCCCTCGACGGCATCGTCCTCTCCGGAGACCTCAAAACCAAAATCGGTGCCCCCATCAAGCTCGGCGACGAACTCTTCCAGGTCGGCCAACACCAAATCCGCGCCGAACTCTCCGTCCCCGAAGACCAGATCGCCTACATCTCCGTCAATCAGACCGGCAAGCTCGCCGCCACAAGCTTCCCCGACCAGAAAATCGACTTCACCGTCGAACGCGTCTTCCCCGTCGCCGTCGTCTCCGGCGGACACAACGTCTTCAAAGTCCGCGCCCTCATCAACTCAAAAAACGCCAAATCCTGGATGAAGCCCGGCGTGGAAGGCATCGCCAAAGTCGAAGTCGACAAAGCCAAATACGGCTGGATCTGGACCCACCGCCTCGTCAACTGGATACGCATGAAACTCTGGCTCTAACAACCCCACAGACGGGTTCTCACCGAGGACACAGAGTAAATTCGAAACTCGAAATTCGAAACCTCTCTGTGTTCTTTGTGTCCTTGTGAGAACCCGTCTTTCGTGCGTCTTCGTGGTATCGTTATCGCGTCGTGTCTAATTCTCTTTTCAATCGGAGCGACCATGCAGCTTCTCCAGCAACTCTGCCAAACCCCCGGCATCCCCGGCCACGAGCACCGCATCCGCGACCTTACCCTCTCCTGCCCAGTCCGCTACATTCACATCATCACCGGAATGTTGAACCTCGACGACCTCCATGCCTGCCGCGACCTCCTCACCCTCTACCTCGCCTACGCAAAATAACCCGGAGTTCACGCTTCAGCGCGTCATGGTAATGTGCCGTGTTGAAAACATCTATTTAACCGGCATGCATGCATGCCGTTCGTGCACCGTTCTCGCAACAGGGCTCCGCAAACGCTTGCGGCGTCGCGGACCATAGCCGTTGATCAAAGATCAACGCTCGTTCGCCTTGGATGCGATATGGGCGACCGCACAAAACATATCACGCTCCCACGTCAACAGTTACCGCCGAATTGATGCACGGCCGCGAATCTGCTATGCTTACTTATCTTTAGCTCATTCCTCCTGCGGAGTGGGCAAGTTCGCGGACGCATACGGCACAAAGGCACCATCGCCCCGCAGCTTGTTGCATTTGCCTTTGGAATTTGAAAGTTTGAGGTTCCCATGAAAGAGAAGATCCATCCTCAGTATCATTTTGCCAAGGTACGTTGTGCCTGTGGCAACACCTTCGAAACCGGCTCGACATTGAAACATGTCGAAGTCGAAATCTGCGGCGTATGCCACCCCTTCTACACCGGCAAACAGAAATTCGTCGATACCGCCGGCCGCGTTGAACGCTTCCAGAAGAAATACGCCAAGTTCGCCACGGCCCAGGCCGGCGGCGTCGGTGGCGCCGTCGAAGCCAAGAAGTAGAGCACATAGCCCGGCTTTAGTCGGGAGGGGTTCTCACACACGCAGAGGACACAGAGGAAATAAAAAACCCTGTATCCTCAGGCGTTCTCTGTGAGAACCTATTTTTTATTGATATAATTCATTAAAGAGGAGCTACTATGGCCATTGAACAGAAAGCGATCCAGGAACTTCTCGACAAAGAACCCTTCCGACCTTTCAACATCGTCACCAGCAGCGGTAAGGCGTATCCGGTCAACAACCCACGTCTCGTTGTGGTGCTGCGGGGCGATGTGTTCTACGCCTATCCCAAAAAGGATCGCTGGACAACAATCGCCATCTCTCACATCACCTCCATCGACGTCGACAGCCCCGTCTCGTAAACAACATTTTTTACGAACCACATGCCCATCCCATCTGAATATCAGCCGATCCTCCAGAAGCTCGACGCCGAGCAGTCCCGCTTCCACACCATTGAACAGGAACTCAACAACCACGAGTCTCCGCCGACGCCCGCTCGCATGATCGAACTTGCCAAGGAGCACGGCAAGCTCAACCGCCAACTCATGAAGTACCGTGCCTTTCTCTCCGCACAAAAGACTCTCGAAGAAACCGAATCGCTCGCCATCAACAGCATCGGCGACCCGGAGATGAAAAAACTCGCCGAGTCCGAACTTCCCGCCCTCATCGCCACCCGTGATGCAGCTCTTGAATCGATCGTTTCCGACTATCTTGCAGCCGATCAGCTTTCTGTGGATTCGCTGATTCTTGAAATCCGCGCCGGCACCGGCGGCGACGAAGCTGCTCTCTTTGCAGGCGATCTTGCTGAAATGTACCGCCGATTCGCCGAGAACAATAAATGGAAATGGGAAGTGCTCGATTTTTCGCCCGGCGATGCCGGCGGATTCCGCGACATCATCGTCTCGATCAAAGGCGAAGGCGCCTATCGTGCTCTCGCTTACGAAGGCGGCGGGCATCGTGTGCAGCGAGTGCCCAAGACCGAAACGCAGGGCCGCATTCACACCTCCGCCGCCACCGTCGCCGTGCTTCCAGAACCGGACGAATCTGCCATCAATATCAATCCCGCTGACGTCCGCGAAGACGTCTCCCGTTCCGGCGGTCCCGGCGGCCAGGGCGTCAATAAAATCGAATCGGCCGTCCAACTCACGCACCTCCCCACCGGCATCGTCGTGCGCATGCGAGAAGAACGCTCCCAACACAAGAACCGCGAAAAAGCGTGGCGACTTCTGCGGTCCCGTGTCTTCGAACACTTCGACACCCAACGCCGCGCCCAACGTGCCACCACCCGCAAAGAAATGATCGGCTCCGGCGACCGCAACGCCCGCATCCGCACTTACTCCTTCCCTCAAAACCGCTGCACCGACCACCGTCTCAACGAAAACTTTTCGCTCGCCCCCATTCTCACCGGCGCCTTGGCTCCTCTCATCGAAGCCATCCAACTCCAGGACCGCAAAGACCGGCTCGCCAACCTGTAACCTCCCATATAGCCCCGGCTTTAGCCGGGATCGACTTTCATAAGGAGAGCTGACCGTGCAATACTTTTTGGCAACAGCGGGCACACAACCACAATCGGACGGTCCAGTGCATCCGGTCTTCGCGGCGATGCTGGTGATTTTCTGTATCATCGTGCTTATCCAACTGGTGCTCATGCAGCGAATATTCACGCTGTGGCTGATGGCCCGCATGGCGAATGTGGACGTGGGCTTCATGCGTATCCTGGGCATGCGCTTCCGCAAACTCAACGCCCGGCTGATCGTGAAAGCAATGATCCACGCGTCCCAGGGCGGAGTGAAAGAAATAACGCTCGACATGCTGGAGGCTCATTCTCTCGCAGGTGGGCATGTGCTCGAGACAGTGCAAGCGGTGGTCGCGGCGAAAAAGGCAGGGGTATCTCTGGATTGGGCGACGGCGGCCGCACTGGATTTGTCCGGCCGCGACGTACTGGCAGCAGTGCAGGAAATCACGGATCAAAAGTTTCGAGAAAAGACGTCGTCACGGAAGTGATCTCTCCCATTTTCCGAATTAGGACATCTGGAGCCCCGCATTACCATCTTGCTGTTACCTGCTCTGTCTCAATCCTCTATCAGAGGATTGAGACAGAGCAGGTAACAGCAAGATTGCCATGCGGGGCTTTGCGTTGATCTCGCAAAATGGCACCGAAAACGCGTGCGGCGTCGCGGACTTCGCCTTGCATATGACCATTTGCTACAAAAGATGGCCACAACCGTGGCTTCGCGGCTGGGGTACGGGCAAGATGTCCACGCGACGTTTTGTTAAACTACTCTCAATGCACATTGCTCCTGTAAAAATCGGGAACCTCCAGTTGGCGACGCCGCTGCTGCTGGCGCCTATCGCGGGCTATTGCGATGTTTCCTTTCGGCTGGTCTGCCGGGCCCAGGGAGGCGTAGGATTGGCTTGCACGGATCTGCTTTGTCCGGAAGGCGTGCTTCGGGAGAATAAGCGGTCCATGGAACTGGCGGCTACCTGTCCGGAAGATTCGCCGATTTGTATGCAGCTTTATGGGGGAGATGTCGATCGGCTCTGTGAGGCAGCGATGTGGGCGGAGGATCGCGGGGCACATGTCATCGATATCAATATGGGCTGCCCGGTCGATAAGGTCACCAAACGCGATGGCGGTTCCAAACTGCTCTGCAATCCCGATAACACGCTCCGAATGGTCGAAAAAATCAAGGCATGCCTCCTTCGCACACCGCTGACCGCGAAGCTGCGTCTGGGATGGGATGACGATTCCATCGTTGCGCCTTACCTTGCCAAGCGCCTCGAAGAGGTCGGCATTGCACTGATCACCATCCACGGGCGAACGACGGACATGCGATTTGCCGGCCAGGCACGGCTCGAGGGGATTGCCGAGGTTGTGGCTGCCGTGAAAAAAATTCCCGTCATCGGCAACGGCGATATCAAGACGCCGCAAGATGCCAAGCGCATGCTGGAGATGACCAAATGCCACGGGGTCATGATCGGACGCGGAGCGCTCGGGCGCCCCTGGATTTTCCAGCACATCTGGTCATACCTTACCACCGGCGTTATTCCGCCGACGCCGTCCATTCAGGAACGCTGCCAGATGATTCGCGATCACTTCTACCATATTTGTCGCTTTCGCAATGAATGGATCGCGGTGTGCGAATTTCGCAAGCGGATCAGTTGGTACGCGAGGAACATGGGGCCGTGCCGGCGTCTACGTGATCCCATGCGGCAGATCAATACCGCCGCGGACTTCGAACGAGTTTTGCAGGATTTTCTTGAATCGTTAAATCGTCCAGCCGTTAAGAGCCTATCCGCATAATCGCTAGCGACCCCGCTTTGCGGGGTGGAGCCCCGCATGGTAATGCGGGGCTTTTTGGGCAGAGGCAGTTTATTGACTCCAACATAAGTAATGTTCTTTTTTAAAGTCGCAGTGGTCTCATATCACTGTATCGGCTATACCTTCCGAAGAACATTACTTATGTTGGAGTCAATAGCCGTTGATCGAAGATCAACGCTCGCCGACTTATTCGGATAGGCTCTAAATCGTCAAGTCGTCAAGTCGTTACCAACGACTTGACGATTTAACGATTTGACGACTTAACGACTCCCTCTTCTTCGCGCATAATATCGGCGTCAACCAACACGAGGTCTCATGAACCTTCAGGATCGGTACAAGAAAGTCAAGGAGCAGATCGCTATCGCGGCGGCCAAGTCGCGACGCGATCCGGCGACGATTACGCTCATCGCTGTCACCAAGAACGGAACGCCCGAGCAGATCAGGCAACTGGTGGAATGGGGGCAGAGTGATCTGGCGGAGAGCCGCGTGCAGCAGCTTCAACAACGCGCCGCTCAACTCGACGAATGGCTCGCCCGACAGCAGGGAAAAAATGACAAGTCCCCTTCCCCGCTCCCCCCGCCCGGCAGCCTCCGCTGGCACATGGTCGGACACCTGCAGCGAAATAAGGTCCGATCTGTCATGCAGCTCTGTCAGCTCATCCACAGCGTGGATTCACTCCGACTGGCTGAGGAAATTCAGGGCGAAGCGGAGCGCACCAAGCGGCCGATGGCCTGCCTGCTGGAAGTCAATGTCGCGGAAGAATCGAGCAAGTTCGGTGTTGCTGTCGGGGCGGCCCTGCACCTGGCGGAGCAGATCGACTCGATGGACGAAGTGCAACTCGTCGGGCTTATGTGCATGGCCCCCTACTCCGCCGATCCGGAACGCGCCCGACCCTACTTCGTCCGACTACGCGAAATCTTCGAGGAAATCCGTTTCCGCAAAATCGGCGGCGAAAAGTTCAAACACCTCTCCATGGGAATGTCCGGCGACTACAAGGTCGCTATCGAAGAAGGAGCAACAATGATCCGTATCGGAACCGCGATCTTCGGGTAAGATTGCCACGCGGGGTTTCACACATTCGCCAGACCGTCTATACTGCTTAAGTTGATTCGTGACTCGCTTGTTTTCTCCGAAAGGAACCCCTTATGCCCGCTGCAGGATCCTACCGGCCCTCCGACATCCGCAATATTGTTCTTGCCGGACACGGTGGGGCCGGGAAAACGACGCTCGCGGAAGCCATACTCTACAAGTGCGCTGTCATTACACGCATGGGCTCCGTTGAGGAAGCCAATACGGCTTCCGATTTCGAGCCGGAAGCGAAGCTGCACAAGCATTCCACCAGTGCCACCCTGCTCTACGCGACGCATCAAGGCAAGCAGATCAACCTGATTGATACGCCGGGCTATCCGGACTTTGTCGGCCAGGCGCTCGCGGCGCTGCCGGCTGTGGAAACCGCCGTCATCGTGGTCAACGCGGAAACCGGAATTGAAGTCAATACGCGGCGGCTCTACCACGCGGCCGGGGAAATGGGGCTCACCCGTATGATCGTCGTCAACAAAATCGACAAGGCGGCGGACAGGCTCGAAGAACTCGTCGCCGCTCTCAAGGAAACTTTTGGCTCAGAACTCCACTGCGTCAACCTCCCTAAAGACAACGGCAGTGATGTCGTGGACTGCTTCGAACAGGATCAAGGGGGAGGGGGGGGGACGGCGGATTTCGGCGATGTCAATGCTGCCCACCAGGAATTGGTCGAAGCTATCGTCGAAGTCGATGACGCTCAAATGGAAAAATATCTCTCCGGCGAAACGATCTCACCCGACGATCTCCGCCAGTGCTTCATCAAGGCCATGAATGCCGGGCATGTCGTTCCCATTCTCTTCACCGCTGCCAAGAACCAGGTCGGAATCGACAGCCTCCTGCACATTCTCGTCGAGAACGTCCCCAGCCCCGCCAATGCCAAAATGAAGAGTCTCACGAAAGGCGAAGGCGACGCGGCTCAGAGCGTCGAGATCCCGTGCGACGAAGAAAAGCCCCTCCTGGCGCACGTCTTTAAAGTCACGACCGATCCTTACGTCGGCAAACTGGCGATGCTGCGAATCCTGCAGGGCAAGATGGATGCGAACACCATGTTCATCTCGGCCGGCGAGAAAAAAGCGCACAAGGCAGGACACGTCCTCAAGGTCGAAGGACGCGATCATCCGGAACTCACCGGCACCGCTTACGCCGGCGATATCGTCGCGCTGGCGAAAGTGGAAGACCTTCGTGTCGATGCGATCATCCATGATCCGTCAGCCGCCAGCGAATGGAAGCCCGTTCCTCCGAAATATCCGACGCCGATGTTCTCGCTGGCCATCGAGCCCAAGAGCCGCGGCGACGAAGTCAAAATCTCCGGCGCACTCCAGAAACTCGCCGAAGAAGACCCCACCTTCAAGCACTCGCACGATTCGCAGACTCACGAGATCGTCGTCCACGGGCTGGGCGATCTCCACCTTCGCATCGTGCTGGAAAAAATGAAAAATCGCTTCAATCTGGAGGTCATCACCAAGCCGCCCAAGATCGCCTACCGCGAAACCATCACGGCCAAGGCGGAAGGGCATTACCGTCATAAGAAGCAGACCGGCGGTGCTGGCCAGTTCGGCGAAGTCTATCTCCGCATCGAACCGCTCGAACGCGGCGCCGGCTTCGAATTCGTCAACGATATCTTCGGCGGAACCATCCCCAGCCAGTACATCCCCTCCGTCGAAAAAGGCGTCCACGATGTCCTCACCGGCGGCGCCATTGCGGGATACCCCGTCCAGGACCTCCGCGTCGTCGTCTACGACGGCAAGTATCACCCCGTCGATTCCAAAGACATCGCCTTCCGCACCGCCGGCAAATACGCCCTCAAGGACGCGATCACCAAGGCCCGGCCTTCTCTCCTCGAGCCGATTGTTAATATGGAAATCACCGTCCCTGAAAAATACGTCGGCGATATCACCGGCGATCTCAACGGCAGACGCGGACGCATCAACGGCGTCGATACCCTCCCGGGCGGCATGACGCTCATCCGCGCCGTCGCCCCATTGGCCGAAGTCATGACCTACAACAATCAGCTCCGCTCCGTCACCAGCGGCCAAGGAAGCTTCATCATGGAATTCAGCCATTATGATGTGGTGCCGCCGCAAGTACAGGCAAGAATTGTCGCAGCTTACAAGCCCAAGGATGAAGCCGCAGAATAATCGCCGCCGTCCCCCAAGAGCCTATCCGAATCATCGGTAGCGACCCCGCTTTGCGGGGTGGAGCCCCGCATGGCAATGCGGGGCTCGGAGAATGCGTTATTGCTCTTGCAGCAATTCCTGAAGTTGCTGATGAATATCCTGCCATTCGCGCAGACGGGTATAGGAAAAAAAATGCTCGCGGCAAGCACGGCGAAGCTTGCTGCTGGAGAGACTCTTTGCCTGCCGATGGTACCACTCCCAGAGTTTGAGGTAGCTGAGAAAATCCGAGTCCTCATCGCGAAACTCCATATGAGCGGCATCGGCCGCCTGCTGCTGCTCAAGAGGCCGCTCACGCGGATCCTGAACCGAAAGTGCCGCCGCGATAATCAACACTTCTTTCTCCACCCCTTCATCCGCCGCGGCAACGATCATCCGCGCAAGACGAGGATCAATGGGAAGACGCGCAAGCTTTCCGCCCAGCGCCGTGAGTTCCAGTTGCTTGTTAATAGCTCCGAGTTCCAGGAGGGTCTGGTAGCCGTCCGCGATGAGCTTGGCGCCGGGCCTGTCGATAAATGGAAATGCCTCAATGGACCCCAGGCGCAGAGCTTTCATCTGCAAAATCACGGCCGCAAGATTGGTGCGAAGAATTTCCGGTTCGGTAAACAGGGGACGTGCCAAAAAATTCTCTTCGGAATAGAGCCGAATGCACACGCCGGCGGAAACACGCCCGCAACGCCCCATCCGCTGATTCGCCGATGCCTGCGAAATCGGCTCAATAGGCAGACGTTGGACCTGGCTGCGCGGAGCGTAGCGGGAAATGCGGGCAAGACCGGGATCAATGACATAACGGATGCCGGGAACAGTCAGAGACGTCTCGGCAATGTTCGTGGCGAGAATAATCCGGCGACGCCCGGACGGCTCGAAAATACGTTGCTGCTCCGCCGCGGAAAGCCGGGCAAACAACGGCAGAATATCAACCCTCACACCGCGTCCTTTCCGAAGATGACTTTCAAGTTCGCTTGCAGCTTCGCGGATTTCACGCTCGCCGGAAAGAAAAACAAGAACATCACCGGGCCCTTCAGCAACGACCTCATCGACAGCAGCAATCAGCGCTTGGAGGAAATCGGGTTCTTCTTCGTCGAAGTCCTGCGGATCGGAACATTTCTGTGCCGCGACCGTAAGGGAGCGACCGTGCGACAATGAAGGGGGGGGGGGGACGGTGCCTGTCCCTCCCTCACGGTCGCGGCTCGGATCGTCACCTGCAATCATTTGGTCGTATGGCTCGCGATAACGAAGCTCAACGGGATAAGTACGCCCGGAAACCATCACAATTGGTGCATTCTCAAAATGTTTAGAAAAACTGACAGGATCAATCGTGGCTGAAGTGATAATGAGCTTGAGATCCGGACGCCTGGGAAGCAGTTGTTTGAGGTACCCCAGGAGAAAGTCGATATTCAGCGACCGTTCGTGAGCTTCGTCGAGAATCAGGGTGTCGTATTGATTGAGGAATCGGTCATTTTGGGTTTCAGCCAGGAGAATGCCGTCGGTCATGAGCTTGATATTGGTGTGATCGGAAACCGTATCGGAGAATCGGATTTTGTAAGCAACGTGCCCCCCCCCATGTCCGACGCGGGTATGGAGTTCCTGTGCGATGCGTGCGCACACGGAGCGCGCGGCAATCCGGCGAGGCTGCGTATGCCCGATCATGCCCGCAATGCCCCGGCCAAGCTCAAGACAAATCTTCGGAAGCTGCGTCGTCTTACCCGACCCGGTTTCGCCACAAATAACGACCACCTGATTCTGCATGATCGCACGAGCAATTTCGTCACGTTTCTCCGAGACGGGCAACTCCGGCGGAAAGGTAGGTCGCGGACGAAACCGCTCGCGGTGAGTACGAAGTGCGACGGAAGCTTGAATCTGGCGAATCAAAGCGGGTGGAGCAGGCAGTCGGCGTTGACGCAACGGCGCAAGCCGACGCCGAAAGTTCCACTGATCGCGGAGCATCGCCTGAGGAACAAGTGCATCGAGAGATTGCAGGTCCATGAAAAGAGCGGATCACCGATCAAACTGTGCGTCGAACACGATATCGCTCGGAGCGAAGTCCGCCTTCTTGACGAACGCCGCCGCCTCGGTAGCACCATGTTCGCGGTCCATGTTCTGATCTTCCCATTCCACAGACAACGGCCCGTCGTACTTGATAAAGTTCAACGCACGAATAATTTCCTCAAAATCGACCGACCCGTGCCCGAGCGAACGGAACTCCCAGTAACGTTCCGGATCGCCGAAAGGCAGATGCCCACCAAAAACGCCGGAACGGCGAGGCGCCGGACTGAACCATGAATCCTTCATATGTACATGGTAGATGCGATCGCTGAATTCGCGGATAAACTGCACGTAATCGACGCCCTGGTAGACAAAGTGCGACGGATCGTAATTGAAGCCGAAAGCCTTGCGGTTATTCAAGGCTTTCAGAGCTCGCTGTGCCGAAACAATATCGAATGCAATCTCCGTGGGATGCACTTCCAACGCGAAGAAAACGTTATGTTTGTCGAACACGTCGAGAATCGGATTGAATCGCTTGGCAAAATCCTTATAGCCCTCTTCAAGCTGGCTGGGCAGCACCGGCGGGAACGAGTAAACCAAATGCCAGATAGACGACCCGGTAAAACCATTGACAACGGTCCGCTTGATGGGGTTATTCTGCGGAGCCGCATCGAAGAACCTGCGAGCAGCAATCGCGGTACTCTTAAGTTCCTCCGCCGCACGCTGACGAACACCTTCCGGATTCCCGTCCCCGTAAATCGCTTCCGGCAAAATCTGCTTATGGCGAACGTCGATGTTGTCGCAAACCCCCTGCCCAACGAGATGCGACGAAACCGCAAAACACTTCAGCCCATATTTCTGCAGCGTCGCCCACTTGTTCTTGACATACGCGCCGCCAGACTTGGCATCAAGCACCTTATGAATCTCAAAATGATCCCCCCAGCAGGCCAGTTCCAAACCGTCGTAACCAAACGACTTCGCCTTCTGGCAGATGATCTCAAAGGGAAGGTCCGCCCATTGACCGGTGAACAGCGTAACAGGACGTGGCATCTCATGCTCCTTTCTAAAGTGCTCGCCAAAATCGGCGCGATCACCGCATGATACTGCGCGCGACGACACAGGCCAAGATGATGGATGCAAAGGCAATAAGTCGTCAAGTCGTTAAGTCGATTTAACGACTTGACGACTTAACGACTCTGCCCCAGAACTCGCGGCCATTGACCAAAATCGCTTTCCAGCGTAAAACGAACCACCAATCCATACCCCGTTTTTTCACTCGCTAGAGGTCCCCATGTCCCCTCCCCCCAATACCCCACCAAACGCTTCCCCAACACTTGACGAATCCCAAATTCGCCACATCGCCAAGCTCGCATGCCTCAAGCTCGCACCCGACGACGTCCCTCGTTACGCACAGCAGCTCAGCTCCATCCTCGACTACGTCGCCCAGCTCAAAACCGTCAACGTCACCGGCGTCGAGCCCATGTCCCATCCTCTCCCCCTCCGAAACGCCATGCGAAACGACATCCCAACCCCCGCTCTCTCCGTCGATCAAGTCCTCGCCAACGCCCCCGCCAAGGACGGCCCTTACTTCACCGTCCCCAAAGTCCTCGACACCGCCCTCGGCGGCAGTTGACCTTTTCACCGAAAGAACCCCATGATCCGCACATGCATCAACTCCTTCCCTGTCACCTTGTCACCTTGTCACCTTGTCACCCTGTCCCTCTTCCTCCTCGCCGGCTGCTCTTCCACCGACCCCTTGGAACGCGCCTACGAACCCGCACGCCCCGACTTCACCGCCACCACTCTTCCTAATCCCGGTCCCGACTTCCCCTCCCCACCCACATCGCACATCCACATCATTCATCCCGACCCCTCCGCCAGAGAACCCGCCACCATTCTCGTCGAGCCCCTCATCACCGGCACCTGGACCTTCACCGCCCCGCCCACCACCACCACCCTCGAACGCAAAACCGCTGATTTCCACCAGTTCTTCATCTACGAAGGCCAAGGGGGCTGTCCCGCCCCCTCCGACACCCCCTTCCTCGTCATCACCGTCCCCGCCACCACTACCACCATAACCCGCTCCCTCACCGCCGCCGACCCCGGCACTTACCAAGTCTCCTCCATGCGTCGATACGTTCTCAACGGCAACATCGCCCAGGAATCCACCGGCCACACCAACACCGGCGCCGCCTTCAACGAACTCATCCTCACCAAACCCGGCACAGGAGGCCGCGACCAATGCCGCGCCATCGCCATCGCCACCACCGACTACCAACGCTCCCTCGCCCTCGAAATCCTCAGCTCCCTCACCTGGACCCCGAATCCCACCCACTCAACACCCTAATAACTAATACACTAATATACTAATAGCTAAGGAACTCCCGATGCCCTCTCTCTCCTCTCTCACCGCCGCCGAGCTTGCCGCCCAGATCGCCTCCGGCCAAATCTCCAGCCGCCAAGCCACCCAAGCCTGTCTCGACGCCATCGACAAGCTCAACCCCCACCTCAACGCTTACAACTCCGTCTTTCACGATCGCTCTCTCAAGCAAGCCGACACCGCCGACGCCGCTCGCAAAAACGGTAAAACTGGTCTCCTCAACGGCGTCCCCATCGCCATCAAAGACAACATGTGCTCCTCCTTCGGCCGAACCACCTGCTCCTCCAAAATCCTCCAGAACTTCCACGCACCCTACAACGCCACCGTCGTCGAAAAACTCGAAGCCGCCGGCGCCGTCATCCTCGGAAAAACCAACCTCGACGAATTCGCCATGGGCTCCTCCACCGAAAACTCCGCATTCGGACCCGCCAAGAACCCATGGAACACCTCCTGCGTCCCCGGCGGTTCCTCCGGCGGCGCCGCCTCCGCATGTGCCGCTCGACTCGGCTTCGGCGGGCTCGGCTCCGACACCGGCGGCTCCATCCGACAACCCGCATCCCTCTGCGGAATCGTCGGTCTCAAACCCACCTACGGCCTCGTCTCCCGCTACGGTCTTGTCGCTTTCGCCTCCTCACTCGACCAAATCGGCCCCATGACACGCTCCGTCGAAGACGCCGCCCTGTTCCTCCAAGTGATCGCCGGCCACGACCCCCACGATTCCACCTCCTGGCCCGCTCCGGTCCCCGATTACCTCACCACCCTCAAATCCCCCATCAAACCCGGCCTCCGCATCGGACTGCCCAAGGAATTCTTCGACGTCGAAGGCTCCGAGCCCGAAGTCAAGGCCGCCGTCCTCAAAGCCCTCGACTGGTACAAATCCCAGGACGCTACACTTGTCGATATTTCCCTTCCCTACACCCAGTACGGCATCGCCGCCTACTACATCATCGCTCCCGCCGAAGCCTCCTCCAACCTCGCCCGTTTCGACGGCATCCACTACGGCCACCGCACCCCTAAACCCCAGGACCTCATCGACCTCTACGCCGCCTCACGCGGCGAAGGCTTCGGTCCCGAAGTCAAACGCCGCATCATGCTCGGCACCTACGCCCTCTCCTCCGAATACGACGACCGCTACTACCTCATGGCCCTCAAGGTCCGCTCCCTCATCAAACAGGACTTCGACAACGCCTTCCAACTCTGCGACCTCATCGCCGGCCCCACCTCCCCGACCGTCGCCTTCCCCTTCGGCTCCAAATCCGACAACCTCCTCGCCATGTATCTTTGCGACGTTTTCACCGTCACCTGCAACATCGCCGGCATCCCAGCCATCTCCCTCCCCTGCGGCCTCTCCTCCTCCAACCTCCCCATCGGCCTACAACTCCTCGGCCCAACATTCTCCGAACCTCTCCTCCTCCAAACCGCCCACCACTACGAATCCGCCCACAACTGGGTAACAAGGAAGCCGTCGGTTTGCGCATGAGGCGGGCATCTCGACCACAAACATCGGTCCCGTAGAGACCATTGAATATACCCCCGGCCACTCAATTGTCGCGGCGCTGTCGCGACAATTACCCTGTCACACTTACGTGCAACTCCCATCGTTTCTCGTTAATCTACCTTGTCCGTAGTCTGTCTGTATCTCCTTCTAAACTGGTGAACCCAATGCCTTCTTCTTCCCCCTCTACCAACGCCGTCGACTACAAAGTCCTCATCGGCATGGAAATCCATGTCCAACTCGCCACTCGCACCAAAATGTTCTCCTCCGTCGCCAACGGCGCTCATCCCGACCATTCCAACGCCCCGCCCAACACGCTCGTCGACCCCGTCATTCTCGGCCTGCCCGGTTCTCTGCCCATCATGAACAAACGCGCCGTCGAAATGGCCATGATGGTCGGCATGGCGCTGGGCTGCGAAATACCCTCCTTTACCAAGTGGGATCGCAAGTCCTACTTCTACCCCGATCTCCCCAAAAACTACCAAATATCTCAATATGACCTCCCTCTGTGCGCTCAGGGCGCCATCGAGATTCCACTCGCTGACGGGAAGTATAAGAAGGTCCGTATCCGCCGCGCTCATTTGGAAGAAGACGCAGGCAAACTCCTCCACGACGGCGGGGAATCCTTTTCGCAGGTCGATCTCAATCGCGCCGGGGTACCCCTGCTGGAGGTCGTCACCGAGCCCGACCTGAGCTCTCCTGAAGAGGCACGCATCTTCGGCGAAGAGCTCCGCCGCATCTGCCGATACCTGGGCGCCTCGCAAGGCATCATGCAACTCGGACATATGCGATTCGAACCGAATATCAATCTCCATATCTCCGCGAACGGCCAAACCTGGAAAACCAGCATCAGCGAACTCAAAAACCTCAACAGCTTCCGCAGCGTCGAACGCGCCTGCGCCTACGAAATCCAACGCCAACTCGCCGAGTGGCACGCCAATGGCGCCGCCAATCAACCCATCCCCAAAAAAGTCGCCAAGTTCACCCGCGGCTGGGACGACGACAAAAACGTCTCCGTCGTCCAGCGCTCCAAAGAAGACGCCGAGGATTACCGCTACTTCCCAGACCCCGATCTCGTCCCGGTCACCGTTTCCGACGAATGGCGGAACGAAGTAAGAAAATACGTCGTCGAACTGCCGATCCAGCGTCGCCAACGTTACGAAAAACAGCTCGGCCTGACCGCGAAGGAGTCGATGGTGCTTGTCGAGGAACGCCAAAACGCCGAGCTTTTCGAAGCCGCCCTCGCCGCCGATGGAGGGGGAAATGGAGGGAAAAATGGGGGGGGGGCATCGCCGCGACGACTGACCAACATCCTCTTAGGCATCGCCAGCAAAACCGCCAACGAACGCGGCGCCCTGCTCCCCGACCTCGGCATCCCCGCCGCCACCTACGCCAAGCTCGCCAAGCTCGCCGACGATGGCACCATTTCCGCCTCCGCCGCCTCCTCTGTTTTCGAAGCTCTCCTCGCCGATCCCGCCGGCGATCCGAAAACCATCGCCCAAACAAAAGGCTTAATCCTGGTCCGCGACACCGCCACCACCGAAAAGTGGGTCGACGAAGCACTCGCCGCCAATCCCAACGCCGTCGATTCCTACAAAAACAATCCCAAAAAGAAGCAAGCCAGCCTCGGCTTCCTACGAGGCGCCGTCATGAAAGCCTCCGGCGGAAAAGCCGACCCCAAACTCGTCGGCGATCTCCTGGAAAAAAAACTCAACGCCTAAGTAGCGCCCCCGTTGCCCGGAATGGAGCCCCGCATGGCAATGCGGGGCTTTGCATTGACCTCGCCAAAACGCACCGAAACCGCTTGCAGCGCCGCGAACCTCGCCTCGCATATGACAATTTGCTACGAAAAATGCCCACCCCCTATAATATGGCGTACTGAGGATTTGACATGCCCCACGAAACTGAACCGCCAAAAAAGCCGGAGGGTAAGGGGGGGGGGGGCCTCCGCGGGTTAGCAAAACGCTCCACCGGCCTGCCCGCCGACACGACGCCAACCCGCGAAAACGGAGACCCAGATGCCTGGAAAGTTGCCGGACTGGGACTCCAATTTGCCATCACCATTGCCCTCTTCACACTCTTCGGACACATCTTGGACCAGAAACTAAACTGGTCGCCCTGGGGCGTCGTCTCAATGGTCCTCATCGCAGTCGTTGGCAATTTATACTTATTGATCAAGGAATCGCTAAAGGAAAACAACTCTTCCGCGAAGAAAAAGTAAACGGAGTTCACGCTTGAGCGTGTTCCTCCACACAACACGTCATCGGAAGATAGGAAAAGTGTATGACCCTCGTATGGCAAAGGATGATCACACTGCTCGCAGCCCCGGTAACGGTGCTGCTAACGATGTTGATAGGCGGGCTGATCCTGACATCGTTTGCTTGCCCACTGCACCTGCCCGAGATGATCGCCGCCGGAACCATCAACGCCCTCGGCGGCCTTCTCGCGGCTCTCCCATTAGTCTTTTGGATGACCCGCGGTGCGGATGCGATCGTGCGCGCCTGGATGGCGGGCACCGCTATACGCGTGGGAGTCATTTTATTCGGATTGTTTGTCGCCAGTGGCTCAGGATGGGCTCTCTCAAAAATGCCCCTGATCTCCTGGACTTTAGCCTGTTATTTCCCCTTATTAGCCGTGGAAGCCACTACCGCCGCCTGGCTGACTCACAAAGTTCGTGTGTGAGCACTTGACGCCGAACGCGATTGGCAGACAATAATCCTCTTACACGCTTAATGCGGATTGCTTGGACATGACCCATCTGACTCATTTGTTCACCGGCGGGATTTTGGGGGAAGATCTTCTCCCGCACGTCTTGCCCCACGAGCTCTTTCGGCTCAGGTTGCTCCCCGTCACAAATCACATGATCATGATCGTCCTGGCCGCTCTCCTGACGTTCATCATCTTCACTTATGTCGGAACACGCGCCCGCAAAAATATGGTCCCCACCGGCGTCCACAACTTCTTCGAAGCCATGCTCAGCTTCCTTCGTACCGAAGTCTTCCGGCCCGCCTTGGGCGACAACGCCGACCGCTTCACACCATTCTTATGGACACTCTTCTTCTTCATCCTCTTCTGCAACCTGCTCGCCATGATCCCCATGAACGAAATCCTCGGCCTCGCACGCCGCCGGCCCGTCGAACTCTGGGGCGCCGCCACCGCCAACATCTCCGTCACCCTGGGCCTCGCACTCATCGCCTTCGTCGCCATCCACGTCTCTGGCGTCATCCAGGCAATACGAATCAAAATGAATCCCAATCTAGACACACACCATCATCATGACACGGCTCACTCCCACGGCCAACCCTTGCCGATCGCAATAGTCACAGGAACCGCCGCTTACATCTGGAATTTCGCCCCCCATCCGCAGCTCGGCTTAAAAGTCCTGGACCTGGGGCTATGGGCCGCGCTCCTGGTCTTGGAAATCATCGGTGCCTTCGTCAAGCCCTTCGCACTCTGCGTACGCTTATTCGCCAACATGCTCGCCGGCCACCTGGTCCTCGCCGCCCTTGTCGGCATGATCCTCATCGTCAGCAACACCATCGGCCAAACCGCCGTCGGCGTCGTGGTCGTCGCCGGCTGCACCGCCCTGAGCCTCCTCGAATTATTCGTGGCGTTTCTACAAGCGTACATCTTTACGTTCTTGACAACGCTCTTTATCGCCTCCGCCGTAGCGCCGGAGCATTAAAATAAAAGGCGAGAACGCGAAACTCGCCACCCGATTTTGGGCCGGTACCCGACGCCTAAGCCCCTTGTTTGAATGTCGGATCTATTATTCGCCCGCAAGGGCAGGAGTGTTTCATGTTCATTGGTTTGCTCGCTCAGGCAACGGAGGCCGCCTCCACAGCGTTGCCCCACGCGGTCACCACAGCGGTCGGTAGCGGTAACGTCGGCATCGGCCTCGGCATCGCCGGCATCATGATCGGCGCTGGCATCGGCATCGCAGGCGCAGCACGAGGCATCGGAAACATCGGCGGCTCCGCCGTCGAAGCCATCGCCCGCCAACCCGAAGCAAAAGGCTCCATCGGCACCAACATGATCATCTCCGCCGCTCTCATCGAAGGATTCACCTTCTTCGCACTCATCATCGGCCTGATCGCCATCGTCGGCGGTTACCTCAAATAATCCCACACGCTAATCCCCAGGAGCCCCGCATGGCAATGCGGGGCTTGCCTCTCCTCTTGGTTCATCTCCCATCCCGGGGGTTAACGCGTATTGCCGAATCCGATGTTTCAGTTTAGCATCCACAACCTTCCAATTATCTCTGGTCAATCGCGAATCGAATGATGACGGGAATAATGATGTATCTAAGTCTTCTGAATATTCTGGCGGAAAGTGGCGAAGGTGGTCCGGGCTTGACGGAAGTCCATCTCCCCACATTGATCGCAACCATCGCCGTCTTCGTCTGCCTCCTGATCGTCCTGCGCCTCACCGCCTGGAAGCCCATCATGGCCGGCCTCCAGAGCCGCGAACAGGCCATCCGCGACTCCATCGAAGCCGCCCAACGCGCCAAAGTCGCCGCCGATCAAACCACCCACGACCTCGAAGCAAAAATGGCCGAAGTCCAACGCCAGGCCGCCCAGCAATTAGCCCTGGCCAAAGCCGACGCCCTCAAAATGGCCGACACCATCCGCGCACAGGCCGAATCCGAATCCGCCGCCCTCAAGGACCGCACCATCCGCGAAATCAATTCCGCCAAGCAGCAGGCCCTCACAGAAATCAACGCACACGCCGCAACGCTCGGCACAACCGTCGCCAAAAAAATCCTCCAACGCGAAGTCAACACAAACGATCAACAACGCCTCGTTGACGAATCACTGGCAGAGTTAGCAAAAAAGAACTGAACAAAAAATGGCAGACAACGAATTCCAAATAGAATCCATCGGCTCCGTTTACGCTCAAGCGCTCATCAACGAAGCGCAGAAGCAAGGGGAGGGGACACTCCCGGAAGTCACCGAAGACATCCGCGGCATCGCCACCCTCCTCAAAACAAACCCACTCTTCGCCTCCTTCACCGCCGCCCTCACCATCGGCGAAGAAGAACGACTCGCCACACTCGACAAAATCTTCCAAAACCGCATCCACCCTCTCACTCTCAACACCCTCAAAGCACTCTCTCGCCGCGACCGACTCATGTTCCTACGCGGTTTCCTCGAAGGCTTCGAGGACATCCTCAAAAAAATGAGCGGCCTCATCGACGTCCAGCTCACCTCCTCCTTCGAACTCCCCCCGGAATCACTCACCCGCATCCAACAAGTAGTCAGCCAAAACCTCGGCCAACAAACCGTCATCCACACCACCATCAACCCTTCCCTCATCGGCGGCATGACCCTTCGCATCGGCGACACCCTCATCGACGGCTCCGTCGTCACACAACTCGCAAAAATCGAAGACCAACTAAAAACCCACGCCATCGGAAAGTTAAACCTGGAAAGCGTAACCACGTAGCGACCCCGCTTTGCGGGGTGGTCCACAAGAGGAAAACCAATGAAGTTCAGAATCGACGAAATCACCTCCGTCATCCAGCAGGAAATCTCCCAGTACAAAAACCAGCTCGACGTCACCCAGGTCGGAAAGGTCATCGAAGTCGGCGACGGCATCGCACGCATCTACGGCCTTCGCGGCGCCATGGCCGGCGAAATGCTCGAATTCCCAAACCAAGTCTTCGGACAGGTCTTCAACCTCGAAGAAGAAACCGTCGGAGCCGTCATCCTCGGAAACTACAAACAAATTAAAGAAGGCGACACCGTACGCACCACCGGAGAACTCCTCTCCGTCCCCGTCGGACCGCAACTCCTCGGACGCGTCGTCAATCCCCTCGGCCAACCACTCGACGGCGGACCTTCCATCCAAACCTCCGAACTCCGAAAAGTCGACATCATCGCACCCGGCATCGCTGACCGACAACCCGTCAAGCAACCCCTCCAAACAGGCATCAAAGCCATCGACGCCATGATCCCCATCGGACGTGGCCAGCGTGAACTCATCATCGGCGACCGCAAAACCGGTAAAACCGCCATCGCCATCGACACCATCATCAACCAGAAAAAATTCTGGGAAGGCGGAAAAGGCACCGACGCCGTCATCTGCATCTACGTCGCCGTCGGCACCAAAGAATCCACCGTCGCCGGCGTCGTCGACCAGCTCCGTCAATCCGGCGCCATGGACTACACCATCGTCGTTTCCGCCTCCGCCGCAGACCCCGCTCCTCTCCAATACATCGCCCCCTACGCCGGCTGCGCCATGGGCGAATACTTCATGTGGCAAGGCAAGCACGTCCTCTGCGTCTACGACGATCTCTCCAAACAAGCACAAGCCTACCGCCAACTTTCCCTCCTCCTCCGACGCCCACCCGGCCGCGAAGCTTACCCCGGCGACGTCTTCTACCTCCACTCACGACTCCTCGAACGCGCCTGCAAACTCTCCAACGACAACGGCGGCGGCTCCCTCACCGCTCTCCCCGTCATCGAAACCCAGGTAGGCGAAGTCTCCGCCTACATCCCCACTAACGTCATCTCCATCACCGACGGACAAATCTACCTCGAGCCCGACCTCTTCGCCGCAGGCATACGCCCCGCCATCAACGTCGGCATCTCCGTCAGCCGCGTCGGTGGCTCCGCCCAGGTCAAAGCCATGAAACACCGAAAAGTAGCAGCCTCGCTCCGACTCGACCTCGCCGCCTACCGCGAACTCGAAGCCTTCGCACAGCTCGGCACTGAACTCGAACCCGCCACCCAACGCCAACTCGACCGCGGCGCACGCATGGTCGAACTCCTCAAACAACCCCAATACCAACCCATGGACGTCGTCGATCAAGTCGTCGTCATCTACGCCGCCTCCCAAGGCTACCTCGACGCCTTCTCCAAAGACCTCGTCCAAGCCTGGGAAAAAGATTTCTTGGAATACCTCAACACCTCCGCGATCGACCTCAAAAAAGAGCTCGCCACCAAAAAAGACCTGACCCCCGAACTCGAAGCCAAACTCGTGGAACTCATCAAACGTTTCAACGACATGACACAACTGGGAAAAACTAAGTAACGCGGGCGTCCCGCCCGCTGTATCGCGGGCATCTTGCCCGCATCGTAGCATGGGCATCTTGCCCATGAATCACGCCCGAAGGGCGTCAACAATCAGAGCCGCGATCGTAAGATCGCGCAATGATGCCCGAAGGGCATCAACATACGTAGCCGGGGGCAACGCCCCCGGTAACAATCCCCGCGAACGGTATGCCCTGAAAGGGCAATACATGGTTCGAATAGGATAGAGTTAGTTATGGCAAAAGCCCGAGTCATCATCAAACGCCGCAAGGCCGTCCGCAACATCAAAAAAATCACCAAAGTAATGCAGATGATCGCCACTTCGCGCTACCAGAAAGCCTACAAGCGCGCAACCGGCGCCAAACCCTACGTCCAAAAAATCGCCGAAGTCTTAGGCAGCGCCGTGCAAGCCCTCGAAGCCGATGCAAAAACAGTCGATCACCTCCTCCTCCGCCCCCCCAGTTCCCACGAAAAGAAAACCGCTCTCCTCGTCCTCAGCTCCAACCGTGGCCTCGCCGGCGGATACAACGGCAACGTCCTCCGTCTCGCCTCACACACCCTCAAAGACCTCGACGCCGCCAACGACTCCCCCGACCTCCACATCAGCGGCAAAAAAGGCGCCGCCTATTTCCGCTTCCAAAAACGCCCCATTAAACGCAGCTACACAACTCTAGGCGACAATCCCAAATTCGCCGAGATCGAAAAACTCGCCGACGAATTCATGCAAGCCTACATCGCCGGCGAAATCACCGCCCTCAAAATCGTCTACATGCGATTCATCAGCGCAGGCCAGCAAAAACCCGTCGCAATAGACGTACTCCCCCTCTCAAGCATCGCCGGCTCCACGAAAACATCATCGAAGACTGTCACACACTTCGAATTCATGCCCAGCGCAGAAGCCCTGCTCGACGAGTTGATCCCGACGACCGTGAAGCTGACCATTTTCCAAGCCTTCATCGAAGCCGCCGTCAGCGAACAGATCGCCCGCATGGTCGCCATGAAAGCCGCCACCGACAACGCCGAGAAGATGGGCAAAAAACTCACCCAGGATTACAACCGTGCCCGCCAGTCCCAGATCACCAGCGAACTCTCCGAACTCATGGGTGGCGTCGAAGCAATGAAATAAAAAATGCAATGAATTGAAATTGTAGCGACCCCGCTTTGCGGGGTGGCAGACAAAAATAGACTAAATCAGACAAAAACAGACAAAAGCACGCAATCTGGAGTAAAAAATGGCAGTTAAAGGCACAGTTTCCCAGGTCATCGGCTCAACTTTTGACGCCGAGTTCCCCGAAGACCAACTCCCCGCTATTTACAACGCCGTCAAAGTGAACGCAGAAACCCACGGCATCCACCTCAACCTCACCGGCGAAGTCCAGCAACATCTCGGCGGCGGTCGCATCCGCGCCATCGCACTCGGCTCCACCGACGGACTCACACGTGGAATGGAAGTCCTTGATACTCAAGCACCTGTGAGCGTCCCCGTCGGCACTGAAACCCTCGGCCGCGTCTTCAACCTCCTCGGCGAACCCATCGACAAAAAAGGGCCCGTCACCGCCAAAGCCACCCGCCCCATTCACCAACCCCCTCCCGAATTCAAGGACCTCGAACCCAAAACCAAAATCTTCGAAACTGGCATCAAAGTTATTGACCTGTTAGCACCCTACGTCCGCGGCGGCAAAACCGGCCTCTTCGGCGGCGCCGGCGTCGGTAAGACCGTTATTATTCAAGAACTTATAGCTCGCCTCGCCCGCTTCCACAGCGGCTATTCCTGCTTCGCTGGCGTCGGCGAACGCACTCGTGAAGGCAACGACCTCTGGCTCGAAATGCAGGAAGCCAAAATCGGCGACACCGGCAAACACGTCATCGACCAAACCGTCATGGTCTTCGGCCAAATGAACGAACCCCCCGGCGCTCGCTTACGTGTTGCCCTGACAGCACTTACGATGGCCGAACACTTCCGCGACCAGACCGGCGCCGACGTCTTGCTCTTCATCGACAACATCTTCCGTTTCACCCAAGCCGGCTCCGAAGTCTCCGCCCTCTTAGGCCGCATGCCCAGCGCCGTTGGCTACCAACCGACCCTCGCCACCGAAATGGGCGAACTCCAGGAACGCATCACCTCTACCACGAAGGGTGCCGTAACCTCCGTACAAGCCATTTACGTCCCCGCCGACGATTTAACGGATCCCGCGCCAGCGACAGCATTTACGCACCTTGACGCCTTCACCGTCCTCTCCCGCGGCATCGCCGAAAAAGGTATCTACCCCGCCGTCGACCCATTGGAATCTTCCAGCCGCATCATGGATCCGAACTACGTAGGACGCGAACACTATGAAGTCGCCCAAAAAGTGAAACGTACGTTACAGCGTTACAAGGACTTACAGGATATTATTGCGATTCTGGGCGTGGACGAACTTTCCGAAGAAGACAAACTGACCGTCGCTCGTGCCCGCAAACTTGAACGCTTCTTTTCGCAGCCGTTCTACGTAGCGGAGGTCTTCACCGGCCGCGCCGGCTCGAACGTAAAACTTTCCGAAACCATCCGTTCCTGCCGCGAGATCGCCGAAGGCAAATGGGACCATTTGCCGGAAGGCGCCTTCATGTACGTCGGCACCGTCGAGGAAGCCGCCGCCCAAGCCGAAACGCAAAAGAAATAAGCAAGGGGAATAGCCTTGCGATTCCTCGCAAGGCTATGGATTTGGCCGCGTCGTTGGCTGCGTTGCCGATTGTATCGCCGGTTGCGTCGACGTGGTCACCGTGATTCCTGTCGCCGGTATCGGTCGTCCCTGACCACGCACCGGCTGCAATAATCCCCCACCTTCTGGCGGGCGCACCATGTTATCCACAATGGTCCGCACCACCGGCTCTTCGCCGACCCTGTTCGGAAATCCCACCGTCACCAACGGCACCCCTTCCATCGCCGACGCCATCGCCATCTCACCCGACGTACTATTCGTCTCCACCGGCGACCGCACCGCCCGCCCAGGACGCGACGCGTTCCCCACTCGCTCCATATCCCCCGCACATCCCATCAACCATAATCCGCTTCCCAACCACCCCATCAGAATCATCTGTATCGCCTTCATAACTGTCGCTCCATTCTGGCTTCTAGCTTCTAGCTTCTGGCTTCTACCATGAGCCTCGCGACCTCCATGCAATCCTTATCTCCGCGTCCCGACAAATTGATGACCAGAATCTGATCTTTCGCCATCGTCGACGCCAACTTCAAAGCGTATGCCACCGCATGCGACGATTCCAATGCCGGAATAATGCCCTCGCGCTGCGCCATCACCTGGAACGCCTCGAGCGCCTGCTGATCGTTTATCGCGTTGTATGTCACCCGTCCGGCATCTTTCCAATAAGCATGTTCCGGCCCGACCCCCGGATAATCCAACCCCGCCGACACACTGTGCACATCCGCCGTCTGCCCATCCGCATTCTGCAGCACATACGTCAGTGTCCCATGCAACACCCCCGGCCGTCCCAGCGCCAACGACGCCGCATGCTGCCCCAACGCCGACCCTTTCCCGCCCGCCTCCACCCCGTAGAGCTTCACCGCCGTATCCTCAATAAACGGATAAAAAATCCCCGCCGCGTTCGATCCGCCGCCGACGCACGCCACAATCGCATCCGGCAACCGCCCAAACTGATCCATGCACTGCCCCCGCGTTTCGATCCCGATCACCGACTGAAAATCCCGCACGATCATCGGAAACGGGTGCGGCCCGGCCACCGTCCCGATGATGTAATGCGTATGCTGCACCGACCCCATCCAATCCCGCAGCGCCTCATTGAGCGCATCCTTGAGCGTCTTGAGCCCCGACTCCACCGGAATCACCCGCGCCCCCATCAGCTTCATCCGAAACACGTTGAGATTCTGTCGGCGAATATCTTCCGAGCCCATGTAGACATCGCATTTGAGTCCAAAAACGCAAGCCGCCGTCGCCGTCCCCACGCCATGCTGACCGGCCCCGGTCTCCGCGATCACCCGTTTCTTCCCCATCCGCACCGTCAGCAGCGCCTGCCCGATCGTGTTATTAATCTTATGCGCCCCCGTATGCGCCAAATCCTCGCGTTTCAGGAAGATCTTCGCCCCGCCCCCCATCTGCGTCAGTCGCTGGGCGTAATACAGCGGCGTAGGCCTCCCCACAAATTGTTTCAAATAATACTGAAACTGCCGCACGAATTCCGGATCCTTCTTCGCCCGTTCATATTCCGCCGCCAACTCCTCCACCGCCCCCATCAACGTCTCGGGCAAATAGCTCCCCCCATACGCCCCAAAATACCCCCGCGAATCCGGCACCTCATGAATACTCATCGCTCAAATCCTTCACGCATTGACAATCCCTCCTCCCAAGCCCCTCCCCCCCACCCTATCAACCATCAAAAACTCAGGGATTCTATCGCACATTGACGCATCCTGAAAAACGCACTATGATGCATCCATGAGAACCACTGTTTCCCTGGACAACGACATTGAGCGGACTTTGCGGGAAACTGCTCTTCGCACACACCGGCCGTTCAAGCGGGTGCTCAACGAAATGCTTCGCTCCGCCATTGCGGCGGCATCCCCCGCTGGAACAAAACAAGCCAAGCGATTCACGGTAAAAGCCCGCGACATGGGCCTTCTGCCGGGCATCGATCCGATCGGTTTTTCCAAGTTAGCCGACGATCTGGAAGCAGCCGCCTTTCTGGATTCCACCAAACGATTGAAAGCTCACATCGCCGCCACCAACAAACGCAAAAAATGATTATCCCAGACGTCAATCTCTTCCTCTACACCTACAATTTGGCCAGTCCGTTTCATGCGGAAGCGAAACGCTGGTGCGAACGCGTGATGAGCGGGCCTGAACCGCTGGCGCTCATTCCCGCGGTGATTTTCGGGTTTGTGCGAATCGCCACACATCCCAAAGTGTTTACGTCGCCATTTTCTGTCCGTGAAGCGCAGGAGCATGTCTCGTCCTGGCTGGCGTTGCCGCATGTTCAGGTTGTGGATTTGTTGCGGGAGGATGTGGAAGTTGCGTTGGATCTTTTGCGTATCGCCGGAACAGCCGGGAACCTGACAACAGACGCCCAGATCGCGGCCGTCGCCATACGCCTCGACGCCACCGTCCACACCGCAGACCTCGACTTCGCACGCTTCCGAGGCGTCAAACTTTTCAATCCTATTTTCAAATAAATAAAGATCATGGTTTCGTTAATTGATCTTGACAGCAAACCGCCACCATGCGTTACTATCGCAGAACGTCAAGCACGCCCTTTCGTGGAGGGTTTCTCTATGTCTCACTCCAAACGAACGGTTCTTCTCGTTTTCGTCGCGGCCATCGCTATGTCGCTGTGGGGCTGCCAGGCTGCCGATCCGCTCAAGGTTCCGTTGGCCACCACTGCGGTCCCCGACGATACCGCTTATATGCTGCCGTCGCTTATTTTGGAGGGCAAAGTTCCGGAGCAATGGGAGTTGAACCTGAATGAGGAGAACCCCACGAAAAAACTCACGCTCGGCGGGATCGCATGCACCGTGAAAGTCGAAACGCCCGCCAAGATACCCGACTTTGGCCTGTTGCCCGGCAAACTGCTCATCCAAACCCCCACGCAGGAATTTACCTTCAACTTGCCAGACGGCATCAACGCGAATGACAGATCCTTGCTCATGGCACTCACCCTCGACAATGGGCGAAAGTACCTTCTCGAGGCCGGCGGCTGTTCCCAATTCGTCACCGACCCCAAACCCCCAAAAAGGAGCGTTGGGTCTGCCAATTTTTCAGGCGGCAGCTTTATATTTTGAATACCAGTAGGTTTTCCACTGATTGCTTTGATAAAGCGATTCCAAAGCCAGCATTGCTTCAGCGTTTTTGGAGGTCCAACGCATGCCCACGCCTTTCAGGCGCCGAGACTCGGACTTGCAGCCCGACTCCGTCGGACCTGAACCAATCTTCAATCCCATCGCTCGAAAATGGGCGTAATCAATCTTCTCGCGGCGACTCAACAGGTACTGCATCAAGCCGTCCAACGCTTTCCGCTTGCCCGACGAACGCACACGAGCCCGCACATCAACGACCAACTGCCACCAGTCATCGAAGCGCTTCTCACGCATCCCTTTGACGATCTCTCCGGCCCAGGTACAACCTTCCGGGGAACTCTCGCCGTAAACCTCCCGGCGAGCCTGATGGACATGTTCGGCGGCATGATAAAAGTCCAGAATCGCAGTGGTCTTGTCCCTGGGCAGACAGTCCTTCACAAGACCATCTATCCACATCGCCCCGTCGGTCACCGCCACGATCTGCTTCGCCTTGAATAACTGCACATGTTCGGACATGACCTGGAGCATCTTCCCAACCTGCTCAGGTCCCTTCCTCGTCACTCGCAACAGCTTATGCCGCTGGTCCTGATCGTAGAAAGCCGCCAGCTTGTATTCCTTGTAACGCTGGTCGGCTCCGACGGGCTTGACCAGACGAGAACGTCTCCGTCCTCGCTTCTTACGCAGAGTCTTGCGACGCGACCGAGCCTTTTGATAACGCTTGTCCGCCTCCGCCTGAGTCACCATCGGCAACATGAAACCATCCATCCCCACATACACCCGGCAAATCGTAGAACCATCCGATGTGGACCTCGTTACACACTTGCCCGCGTCAAAGGCCAACTCCTCTCGCTCTTGCTCCTGCCAACGCAACACACAACGCCCCTCCGATTCAACGACCACACGCAACATCTCGTCACTGATGGTCAGTTGACCAACACGCTTGAGTGCTTCCGCCGACCGGGAAAACGATCCCGCATTCGTCCCCAGCACACAGCACATCTCCTTCACCAAAAGCGAAACACCCTGATGGGATAAGGCTCTCCGCCAAAATAACCTGATTACTTTTTTTGTTGAGGGTGGACACAGTAGTTCCACTCGCCGTGGAACTTTGCGGGTTTGAGATTGACGGTTGCCAGTTGCTCGTCGCTGACTTTGATGCCCGTG
>WQYP01000038.1 GCA_009781185.1 Phycisphaerales bacterium
GAAGCTCCCCCTCTCCCCGGCAAGAAAGTCGGCGACGATTCCAAGGTCAAGGGGGCAGGGTCGCCGGCTGCTTCCACGGTCAACGCCCCTCTCTCGGCTGGTATGCCGAGTATGCCGGCGCCGGCGGCAGGTGCCCGGAGCGTCGCGGAATCGCAAGTCTCGTCAAGGAATCGCCAGGCAGGCGCCACCGTTGCGTCCTCGTCGGACACGGAACAAGCCGTCGGCGACCAGGGGCGTTTGCAAGAGAGTGCCGCAAGTGGTGGCGAGGTTCGCGTCTATGACTGCGTGATTCGCATGGAGCAACGGCCATCCTCTCAGCAAAACGCCGTCGCGCCAATAAGGCCAAAAGAATAACAGAAGTTAGAAGTTAGAAGTTAAAAGGTAAAAGGAAGTCCACTCTCCTCTTTTACCTTTTAACTTTTACTCTTCTTTGGCGCTTCAATTCTTGCTGCAAGTTCTCGCGATGTCGGTCCAGTTCCTTCGATGACGAACAGGCGATGTTCCTGATCTTCCTGCGGCAGGATCGCGATCGTCAGCCGATCCTCCGGCAACAGGTGCGGAATCTTCTCCGCCCACTCCACGACCACCAGCGTGCCAGACTTGAGCGCTTCGTCCAAGCCCACTACCTCGAAATCCTCCTCCGAAACAATACGGTAGGCATCCAGGTGATACACCGGTTTTGGGCCCTGGTAGATGTTTAGCAGGACATATGTTGGTGATGCTACAAGCGTGGCGTCCTCGACCGCTGCGCCCTGGGCGATTCCTCGCGTCAACTGCGTTTTGCCTGCTCCCAGGTTTCCGTTGAGCGCGATGCAGGTATTGGGCGGGGCAAGCTCTCCGATGAGTCGTCCCAGCGTCACGGTTTGTTCAACACTGGTGGTGCGAATCGTCATTTGTCAGGTTCAGCATCCCCTCCCTCCTCCTTCGCCGGTGGCTTCTCGCCGGGCTTGATCACGGTCCGCACAGGCTCGTCGTAGACATGGCTCCACTTCTCATCGAAGATGTTTTTCATGTCGTCGGCCGTCTTGAGCTGGCCTTTTTTGAGCTGGTCGCACAGGTCAACGAGCACTTTGGTCATTCGCGGATAGGCCATCATTTCGGCCTTGTCGTTTTCCTCATTCTCGTCCGTCCCCTGACGTTTGTAGGTTTTGAGGAAGTCGAGTTTCCACTCGCCGCCGACTTTGACCATTTCGTAGGTGTCGAGGAAGTTGAAGGTATCGCCCATTTGCAGGCCTTCCGGGCGGTTGAGTTCGATGCCGAAGTTGACGCTCGCCGCCGTCTTGGCGGCGTTGTACTGAACGATCGCGTTGCGAATGCGTCTGGCGTCGATGGCGTATTGTTCGTCGAACGCTCGTACGTGTCCCTGCACCCGCATGCCGTCCTCTTTGCCCCATTTCTCGATCGCACGGCGTTCCAGGTAACGCGCCCAGAGCCAATAGCTCGTGAGCGTGTCGGCGTAAGACTTCTTGCTCGCGGTCACTTCGATGAGCTTCTTGATGCTCGCCTGGTCGTTGGTGTACTGGGCGTAGAGATAACTCTGCAGCGCATCGGCTGCGGGGTCAGAGAGCTTCTCCGGCTTCTCCTGCATCGCAGGTTTCGTCTGCCCCATCACTACTCCGCCGCCAACCACCATCACCGCCACCGCCATTACGCCCGCAAACCGACGCATCATAAGGAACCTCCTGTCGATCAGATATCAGGGATTATCTCCAAAATGTACGTTGTACCGCAAGTGAAGAAGCCAAAGGGTAGCTTATTCAAAACTTCCGGCTACTGGCTTCTGGTCGTGGTCAGAAATGTTTCGATCGCAGCGTTTACTGCCGCTGGTTGCTCCATCGGGGCCATGTGACCGGCGGAGGCGATTTGCACCAGCATTGCCTGCGGCATGTGCGACTGCATCGACAATGCCACCGAGGGCGGAGATGTCGCGTCCTCTGCGCCCGCCAGAATTAACACCGGCAGCGTCAGTCTTGCCAGCAGGTCCGTCTGGTTACGCCGCTGCGACATCGCCAGCTGCGCGTGGATAATTCCTTCCGGCGACTGGCTTGCCATGATCGCCCGCACCTGATCCTTTACCGCTGGTGATGGTTGTTTCGCCAGCAGTTTGCCGAGCATCGCGTCGATGAGGCCGGCGGTTCCTTTTTGCGTGATTTCGTTGATGGATTGGAGTCGACCGTCGCGGGCGACGGGGGTGTCCTCTTCTGCGCGTGTGTTGATGAACATTGCGGCGGCTACCACTTCGGGATGACTCCGCAGCAACTCCTGGAGCACATATCCGCCCATCGAAAAGCCTCCGACAATCGCTTTACCCTCCGCTTCTCGAACAATGACCTGATGAATCTCCCGAGCAAAAGCTTCCATCGAAGTCTGCTCCCGCGGCAGCGGCGGCGTCCCGCCAAAACCCGGAAGATTCGGCGTCAGCACCACCCCCCCCACATCCCCTCGGCCTCGCAGAAACTCCACCTGCGACGTCCACATCCTCGCGTCCAATGGAAAACCATGAATCAGAATGATCGGTAACATGAAAATCCCCAGATTAACAATCACCAGATTACCAGATTACCAAATTCGCAGAGGAAATCGCCCGAAATATTTTTGGTTTTTTGGCAAAAATAATTGCGGTAAATACCTACGCCCAGCGCATATAATAGTGAGTCAATAGAGGTGCTTTATGAAAGCTGTTCGCAACAACATCATTACTGCTGCGGTGCTCGCGGCAATTGGCTTTGCGGGATGTTCGTCCTTGATGGCTCAGACGGTTGCCTATTATCCGGCGACCACGGGTTATTCGATGTCTTACGTCCGGGCGACTCCCGCTCAGCCGACGTATCTTCCGGTCGTTGCTTCCACGCCTGTCGCCAGTCCTGTGATTCTCGCTGCCGATCAGATTGATGTGTTGACGGCGCCGATCGCGCTTTATCCGGATCCTTTGCTGGCGGTGCTGCTGCCTGCGGCGACGTACCCCAACGATATCACAGCGGCGGCGACGTGGCTGCGGAGCAATCCTCAGCCGACGGATGAGACGGTGAACGCTCAGCCTTGGGATCGCTCTGTCAAGGCGTTGGTTCGCTATCCGACGGTGCTGCAGCAACTCGCCGACAATATGGACTGGACCCAGGCCCTGGGCTCCGCGTTCATCAACCAGGAACGCGATGTGATGGAGTCGATCCAGCGTCTCCGCGCCAAGGCTCAGGCACAAGGGAACCTGAGCGATAACACCGATCAAACGATCGTCGCGGATCAGGGTGCTATCCAAATTCTCCCAACGTCGGCCGATTACATCTACGTTCCGGTTTACGACCCCGGCCTGGTTTACAGCTATCCGTACACCATCGGGTATTGGGGCTTCGGCTTCGGCTTTTTCTTCAATGACTTCTGCTGCGATTGGCGTCATTTCCACGTGAGGTGCGGCTTTGATAACCGCATCTTCTGGAATGGCAGCTTCCGTGGTGGACGCGTGATTCTGCGTGGCAATGCTGTGGGGCTCGCTGCGGTGTCGCGTCCGTGGGTGCGTGATATCAGTCGTCCGGCGCCGATCATGCCGCAGCGGTTCGTCAGCGGGTTGAGCCTCGGCAGTCTTGGCGCCGTCAATTCGATGGCGGGACGTATGCCGAGCTGGAACCGCAGTTCCGCCACTCCAACCTTCCGCGCTCCGCAGGTTAAGACCCCTTCTTTTTCGGCGTCTTCGCGTGCGATGGCGCCTACGTTCCGTTCGCAGCCGCAATTCGAGTCGCCGCAACGTTCGGTGCCCGCGTCTTCGTTCCAAGGTGAGTCGATGACGCGTAGCCCATCATCGCTGCCGGTTTATCGAGGCGAGTCTACGCCCAGCTTCCGCAGTGCCCCGGCGCCCGCGTCGAGCTACTCAGCCCCAGCGTTCCGTAGCGATGGCGGATGGGGCGGTTCGTTCTCGGGTTCCGCCCCCAGTTACGGCGGCGGCCGCGGTTACAGCAACGGTGGAGGTTTCGGCGGCGGCGGCCGTGGCGGCGGAGGTGGTGGGCATCGCTGAGCACGTTGCCCTGCTTCAGTCCACGCCGCCCTTGAAGTTGCCGATGCGGTAAAAGCCGTCGGCGTCCTTCGATAACCGGCCACGATTCACCAACTCGTCCCAGACTTCCTGCGGGAATTCACGCGGCGGAATGATCGATTCAATGCCCGTGCCGCCGCCCGTGAGTGGGCTGCGGCCGAGGCGGGATTCGTCGTCCAAACGTGTCAGTTTCAGGCGTTTCTTGAAGGCTTTGAACGCACGCTTGAGTTCTTCGTCGGTCGGCATAGTGATCAGCCTCTTTTCTGCATATGTCTAGTAGTCCCCGGCTCTGCCGGGGGCTAATGGTTATGTGCGATATTTTAGCGGGGCCATGCGGAAAAGAGGAGTGCGAACCACGCTGCCAGGCCGAAGGCGAGCTTCGCGGCGGTTCCCACGATGCGGCCAAGCACCGCGCCGATGGCGGCCCATGTGGCGTGCTTCAAAGGACGCTGCTTGAGAAGTTCAACGGCAAGCGCCGCCAGAAAAGCGCCCACGATCGCCCCGATCAGGCTGCCCACGATGAGCAGAATAAACGATCCGATCAGCCCGCCAGTGAGCGTTCCGCCGATGGCGGCCCACGCGGCGGCGGTGCTGGCGCCGAATTTCCGGGCACCCACGACGCTTCCGAAAAATTCGATCGCTTCACCCGCAAGCAGCAGAATGAACATGAGTACCAGGATCGTGGCCGATGGGGATTGCCAGTGATGGCAGGCGGAAAGGATCACCGCGGCGACGAACATGATCCAGTTGCCCGGCAGACTCAGCACATTCAACGCCACGCCGACGAGCGACAGCAGCAGCACGAGAGAATAAACGACGAATGGCAACATGCCGTGATTATAAGAAGCCGGAAGCCAGTAGCCAGAAGCCGGAAGAAATTCGAAATTTGAATGACGAATCAAATTCGAATGTTCGAATGTTCAAATGACCGAAACAGCCAGCGACGCGATGTTTCGAACATTCGTCATTCGGTCATTTGGATTTGATTCGTCATTCGTCATTCGAATTTCGTCATTCATCACTCCTCTTTTTCATCCGATAATGTCTATGATCAACCAATAAGGAGACGCCATGATTCGTCGCTTCCTTTTCCTCGTCGCTGCCGCGATTTTGCTTGTCGCATTTTCCGCCCAGGTTTCGCCTTCTCCTTCGCCTCTTCGCGGGCAAACCGAGCCGGCCGCTCACGTCGATGTCCCCGCCGGTATGAAAGGTCTGCTCCTGAGCGTCGATGTCACCCAGGGCCAACTCGTCAAGAAAGGCGATAAGCTTGCTCAACTTGATGACGCGGTCCAGCAGCAGGTGGTTGCGTTGGCCAAGATGCAGGCGGACTCCACAGCCGAGATCCGCCTCGCCCGGAATCAGCTCGACTCCGCCAAGCTCGAAAATGAGATAGCGCTGACCAATCCCTCCGTCAACGAATTTGAGAAACGTCAGAAGCATCTTGCCGTTATCCAAACCGAGATTGTGGTCGAACGCGATCTTGAGAAACAGAAGGAAGCCCAGGCCAATCTCGCCAAGGAACAAATCCTCCTCGACCACATGACCATCAAGAGTCCGATCGACGGTTTTGTTCTCCGCGTGAACAAACACGCCGGCGAAGCAACCGATGAAAATCCGCTCGTCGTCGTCGTTCAGGTAAATAAGCTCCACGCGGTGTTTTATCCGCCCAAGCAGCTCTTCGGCCACATCAAGGTCGGCGATAAGGTCGATCTCGAACTGGCCCTCGAACCGGCGATCAGTCGCCAGGCTCGCGTTATCGCCGTCGATCCGATCATCGATCCCGCCAGTCAGCTCTTCCAAGTGAAGATGGAACTCGATAACGCCGACGCCTTGATCCCCGCCGGCACTACTGCTACTTGGATACCACGATGACAAGGAGCAGGGGGGACAAGGTGACAAGGTGAAGAGAGCACCGCGTGGTAACGCGGTGGTTGGCCCTCGCATTCTTAACCACCACCGCGTTGCCACGCGGTGCTCCTTGTCACCTTGTCACCCTGTCCCCCCCTCTCACCTCCCCACCGCCTCCAGCTTTGCGATCACTTCTACCAGCTTCGATTCCCGCTGCACCTCCAGCGTGATGGAATCTCCGGGTTTCTTTTTTCCGATTGATGTTGCCAGGTCGTTATCGTCTTTGACCCGTCGGCCGTTGAATCGCACGATGACGTCGCCTACTTTCAGGCCGCTCTTGTCAGCTGCCGTGTCGGGATGCACCTGGCGTACCACGACCCCTTCGTCCTCCTGGCGTATTCTTGCTCCGAGCGCTGCCGTCGGACGCGGACCTCCCTCCAGGAAACTCGCTCCGCCCCACTCCTCTCCCTTTGCCAGGCGATCCCACGTCTCGACAAACGTATCTATCGGCACGTGCAGGTTCGCGCTTGTCGATGCACCGATCCGCGAATTGATTCCAACCAGCTTCCCATCCAAATCAAACACCGGCCCGCCGGAGTCGCCGCTGATCAAAGGATTGTCCGTCGTAATGACCCACGCATTCGCCCGCAGCACCCTTCCCAGCCGCACCACCGGCGGGCGTCCCTGCATGTAGCCGCCGGGATGTCCGATCGCTACCAGCCACTGGCCTGCTGCCAGTTTCCTGGCTGAGCCTACCGGCACGAATGGGAAATCTCCTTTGTAGAACGGATCGGAAATCTTGATCATGCCTGAGTCGATTCCATTGTTTGCGCCAAGGCTTCGAGCCTTGAATCGCCGACCGTCCGACATCACTACCCGTATGTCCGTTCCGGGTTTTCCTGATACGTGCCCTGCCGTCAGGACATAGCCATCTTTCGATACGATGACGCCCGATCCCTGTGCCCCTTCCATGATGATCGCGACCGTTGCCGGGACCGCTACTTTTGCCACCGCCTCCACCCGGGCCTGGATCAACTTCAAATCCCCCACGTTCGCTGGCAGCGCCGGCGCCTCTGGCAACTTCGTCACTTCACCTGGCCCCTCCCTCGCCACTACCGCCGCTACTCCTGCCGGTTTTGTCGTCGGTTTCGTCGTCGCTCCGCCCTCCGCCCAAACCATCGCCCCCATCAGCCCAATCCCCACCATCACCCAATATCTCATCCACAACTTCATTCGGGACCTCCAAAACATCCCCTCCACTATAACGTGCCTATGCCCCACAATCATCAGAGCCGCAATCGTCAGATTGCGGTTATAATGGCGTACTCTTACGATTGCGGCTCTGATGATCTGCGGAAGTTCGTGAGTGATTGAGGAAATGATGATGCGAAATGCTTTTCGAGTGGTGCTGATGATGGCGGTGGTGTTGGGGTTTGTGGGAGTAGCCTGGGCGGATGACGCGGCGGAGGCGAAGAAGGGGGTGGAAGCGTTTGTAACGGCGTGGCAGGCGGGGGATGCCAAGGCGATGCAGGAGACGCTGGTCATGCCGGCGGGGAAAGAGAAGGACCTGGGAACGATCCTGGATGCGGTGGCGTCGATCTCGCGACTGCAAAAGGCGGCGAAGGAAAAGTTCGGAGATTCGGCGACGGAATATTTTGCGGATGCGTCGGGCCAGTTCGCGGCTAGAATGAAAGCGATCAAGGAAGGAGAGATCAAGGTCAAGGTGGCGGGCGAATCGGTGGTGCTGACCATTGCGCCCGACGAGGCGGCCAAAACGCGAGGAGGAACGCTGGTGCTGGTGAAAAAGGGCGGCGTCTGGAAAATTGACGGCGGAACCCTCTTTGACATCACGCCTTCGCTGGTGGCAATGTCGAAGCAGTTGACGGCGGTGGCTGACGGAATCACGAAAGAGATTGCGGATAAGAAATACGCGGCGGCGGTGGATGCATATCAGGCGTTTCAGGCACGATACACGGCGGCGCTCAAGGAAACGGCGGCGACACAGCCGGGGAAATAAAGGCATCAAATCGCTCGAAAAGCCCAGGGACTGCAGTCCCTGGGCTTGAAACTTGAAACTCGAAACTTCACTCGTGGATGGTGATACTGGGCCGGTAGAGTTTGCTGTTGAAGGCCTTGTGGTATTCGGTCCAGGAGTTGTCTTCCGACGGGGCGGCGACGGCGTCGATGGCCATCTGTGTTTTGGCGTCGAGGTTGTCGATGAGGTTCACGAGGATGGCTTCGGGCGTTTTGGGCAGGACGGCGGCGCCGAATTCGGGGGTGCCGTGGTGGGAGAGAACGATGTGCTGGAGGACGGTGAGCAGATCCTTACGGATGGGTTCGTCGAGTTTTTTTGCGGCGAGTTGGGCTTTCTGGTCGATCCAGATGGTGCCTTGGACGACGTGTCCGACGAGGCGACCGTTGTCGGTGTAGTCGAAACCGGCGGTGTAGGAAAGCTCGGAAGTCTTGGCGATGTCGTGGAGGAACAGCCCGGCGAGCACGAGGTCCTGATCGATGTCGGGGTAACGCGGGCAGATGAGCATCGCGAGTTCGAGGACGGAGGTGGTGTGCTCGAGGAGGCCGCCGATCCAGGCGTGGTGCATGCCCATCGCGGCGGGAGCGATGATGAATTTTTTCATGAGGTCCGCGTCGGCGAGGAATTCGTCGACGATCGCCTTGAGCTGCTTGTCGCGGATGTTGGCAAGAATCTCACGCATGCGCGTGTGCATCTCGGGAACGTTTTTCTTCGTGTGCTTGATGAGCTCGGAGAAGTCGAGCTTGGCATGGTCTTCGATGGGATAAAGCGATTCGGCGATGAGTTGGAGATGTCCCTGGTAGGTTTCGACGCGGCCGCGGACGGTGATGAAGCCGGTGTTGGGCAGACGGTCGTATTGTTCGCGAGTGGCGTTCCACATGCGAACGTGCACGGAGCCTGTGGCGTCAGTGCACTCGGCCTTGATGAAAAGCTTGCCCGTGTTGGTCTGGCCCATCTGTTTGGAAGCCAGAACGAACGGCTGCTCGACAAGATCTCCATCTCGGAGTTGGGCAACGGCGATGCGGGGCATGTGGGGCTCCTGTTTCAAGTTTCGAGTTTCGAGTTTCGAAATTCTTGAAACTCGAAACTTGAAACTTTGTTTAAGCAACGAAGGGTACGGGATTTTGTGGGAGGGTGCAATGCGAAGTTAAATTTCCCTTGTTTTGTCGCCTCGGCAATTGTATCATCATTGTAGAAACGTCGTCGGATGACTCAGGAGAACGCTCATGACTAAGGCCACCACGGTGCAAATGTGGGGCAATACGCGGGCGGTTCGCATTCCGAAAGTGATTGCGCAGGAAGCCTGCCTGGAATCAGGTACGCAAGTCACGCTGAGCGTTTCCAGGGAGGGGGTGCTTATTCGGCCGGTACGTCGGCGTAAGAGCTACAAACTTGCCGAGCTTCTGGCCCAATGCAAGACGCCCAATCCTCACAAGGAACTCATCCGCGGCCGTCGCGGCAAAGAAATCTTCTAACCCCCCCCCACTCCAAGCAAGGAATCCGTCTCCATGGCCCGCACCACCTACTATCCCGACCGCGGCGACCTGATCCACCTGAACTTTTCTCCCTCCGCACGACAGGAAATGGCAGGCCCTCATTACGGACTGGTCCTCTCCACCAAATCTTTCGCCAGGGCCACCGGCTTTGCCTTGATCTGCCCCATCACTTCCAACGCGACACCCTGGCCTTTTGATGTGTTGATCCCCTCTGGCATTCTCCCTCCCAAACAAGGCCGGGAAATCGCCAGCGCCGTCCTGACCGATCAGATCCAAAGCCTCGATTTCCGCGAACGCCAATGCGAGTTTGTCGCTCGCGTTCCTGACGACATTTTGGATGACGCCTTGGCCAAGGTACGCGCCATCCTCGACTCCGACGACGTGGTGGAAGAGTTGCAATCATAACAGAGCCGCAATCGTGAGATTGCGGTTACGGCTGCGCAATCTTACGATTGCGGCTCTGATAGTTTGTCTGAAGGAGTACATGTGATGACGATTCCGATTGGGTTGCAGTTGTATTCAGTGCGGCATGAGTGTGCGAAGGATTTGCACAGGGTGCTCAAGGATGTGGCACGCATGGGGTATGAAGGCGTGGAGTTTGCGGGATATCACGGGAGGTCGGCGGAAGAACTGCGATCGATGCTGGATGACCTGGGGCTGAAGTGTTGCGGGACGCATACGCGGTTGACGACGCTGCTGGGGGATGAGTTGGAGAAGACGATCGCATTTAATCAGGTGTTGGGGAATCAATATCTGATTGTGCCGGGGCTGGCGGAGCAGTATACGGGGTCTGTGGAGGCTTGGAAGGCGACGGCGGAGATATTTAACGGGATCGCGGAGCGGCTCAGGCCGGTCATGATGCGGACGGGGTATCACAATCATTTCACGGAGTTCGTGCCGCCGGGGGGGAGGAGCGGGAACGGGGGAGGGGGAGAGAGGGAAACGGCGTGGGATTTGTTTTTTTCGAATACAGTGCCTGAAGTGATTATGCAGTTGGACACGGGCAATGCGCGGCACGGGGGAGGAGATGTGACGCCGTATCTTTCGCGGTATCCGGGGCGGGCGACCACGGTGCATTTGAAGGAATATAAGAAGGGGGCGGTGAAGGATCATGCGACGTTGATCGGGGAAGGGGATATTGATTGGCCGGCGATGTTGAAGCTGTGCGAAACGATCGGCGGAACGAAATGGTTCATCGTGGAACAGTCGGAGCAGATGGAGCCGCTGGGCGCGATGGAAGCGGTGGAGATATGTCTGAAACGGTTGCGAGGAATGCGTGGGGAATAGGTTGAAATTCGAAACTCGAAATTCGGAACTCGAAAAAAACTCAAAGTTCGAAGTTCGAAATTGCCTGTGGGTACGGGAATGGTGTGAGCAGTGTTTCGAGTTTTGAACATTTGAATTTGGAATTTGATTCGAATTTCGAACTTCGAGTTTCGAATTTACTCTGGAGGTTTAACGATGGGTTCGATGCGAATGGAGCGGGATTCTTTGGGGGAGTTGGGGGTGCCGGTGGAGGCGTATTACGGGGTGCAGACGCAACGGGCGATGGGGAATTTTCCGATCTCGGGGCGGGGGATGCCGCGGGAGTTTATCGTGGCGCATGTGATGATCAAAAAGGCGGCGGCGGTGGTAAATCGGGAATTGGGGGTGTTGGAGAAGCGGTTGGCGGAGGCGATTGTGCAGGCGTGCGAAGAGATTATCGGGGGAGCGGCGTGGGCGTGGGAGGGAGCGTCACAGTTTCCGATCGACGTGTATCAGACGGGGTCTGGGACTTCGACGAATATGAATGTGAATGAGGTCGTGGCGAGCCGGGCGAATGAGATTCTGGGAGGGAAACGTGGGGACAAGTTACCGGTGCATCCGAACGATCACGTGAACATGGGTCAGAGCTCGAACGACGCGATTCCGACGGCGTTGCAGGTGATGGCGGTGATGTTGATGCGGAATCAACTGCGGCCGGCGATGGAACAGTTGCATACATCACTGCAAAGACAAGCCAAACAACTCTGGCCAGTCATCAAAACAGGCCGAACACACCTGCAGGACGCGACGCCGATACGTTTAGGGCAGGAGTTCCTGGGATTTGCCGGTCAAATGGAGGCATCGTTGCAGCGTGTGATCTATACGCTTGGCGAATTGCAATATGTGCCGATGGGTGGGACGGCGGTCGGGACGGGGCTTAACGCGCCCCGGGGATTTGCCTCGCGGATATGCCGGGAGATGACGAGCGAGATTGGCTTTGCAATGAAGGAGGCCCCGAATCATTTTTGGGCGCAGGCGACGCTCGACGCGGAAGTGACAGCTCATGGCCAATTGAAAGCGGTGGCGGTGTCGCTGACGAAGATTGCCAATGATATACGGTGGATGGGGTCGGGGCCGCGGGCGGGGTTGGGGGAGATTGAGTTGCCGGCGGTGCAGCCGGGGTCGAGCATTATGCCGGGGAAGGTCAATCCGGTGATTTGTGAGAGTGTGCTGATGGTTTGTCAGCGAGTGATCGGGAACGACGCGGCGATGACGGCGGCGGGGTGCGGGAATAATTTTGAGTTGGCGATGTCGATGCCGTTGGCGGCAATGCTGCTACACGAGTCGATTACGTTGTTGGCGGCGGCGTGCCGGAACCTGGCGGTGCAGTGTGTGGATGGGATCAAGGCGACAAGTCGCGGGCCGGAACTGGTGGAGAAAGGCCTGATGCTGGCAACGGCGTTGGCACCGGTGATCGGCTACGAGAAGGCGGCGGAGATCGCCAAGGAAGCATCCAAGAGCGGACGAACGGTAAGAGAAGTGGCACGTGAAAAGACGGGACTGGGAGAACAAGAGTTGAAGAAGTTGTTGGATCCGGAAGGGATGGTTGGGGAATGACGGCATTCGAATCTCTCCACGAAATCATCCTGACCACCGACGCCGAGTTTAACAATCCTTTCTGGGATGTTCGTGCCTCCGCTCAATTCACCTCCCCCACCGGCAAAACCGTCCACGTCGAAGGCTTCTACGCCGGCAAGCAGCAATGGCGAATCCGCTTCGTCCCACGCGAACCAGGCACCTGGTCCTACTCTGCCACCCTCACAACCCCTCCCCATTTCGCCCCCCATTCCGCCGAAATTTACGCCGCCGAACAAGGCAACTTCACCTGTCCCCCCGCCAATTCACCATTCACTATTCACCATTCACCACTGCTCCCCCACGGCTACCTCCGCCCCTCCCGCCTCAATCCTTACCGTCTCGAATACGAAGACCGCACACCCTTCTACGGCGTCGGCGTCCAAACCACCGGCCCCATCAATCCCGACCTCGACGGACCACCCCTCCCCACCCCTCCCATTTCGCCAGACTCTCCGAGAGGGCGTTTCGTCTCCGCCGCCGAATGGTGCGACGCTTTCAAGGGGGCCGTCAATCTCTCGCGTATTCAGTTCGGCCAAGGCATCATCGCGGGACATGCCCAACCGATCATCCCGCCCAAAACCTTCGGCAAAGCCTCCAATGCCCGGCAAAGCACAAACCGAAAATATGCTCAAATCTGCATGTATGATGCTCCGGACCGTTACGATCTCGAACTTGCCGCCGAGCTTGACGAGGTTTACAAGCTCCACCGGGGCGCGGGTATGTCCGAAATCCTCGTTTTCATGCAGGACATGTCCGCCTTCGACGAACAGCAGACCGCCTTCGGAAAGTCCTACGACACCGTCAACTACAAATCGCCAAGCGCAGCATCCATGATATACCAAGAGAAATACATTCGTTATATCGTTGCCCGTTATGCCGCCTTCGTCGATATCTGGGAAATCTTTAACGAAGACGCCTACGCCTCTCCTGAATACCTTGCCTGTCTTCACAAGATCATCCGCGATGCGGATCCTTACCGGCACATCATTTCCTCTAATTTTTCGCTCTACGACGATCCTTCCTGCGAAATCATCATGCCGCATGAATACGTTTCCATTCCAGCAACCGAAGTGGACGCTTATCTTGCCAAGCAGATCGCCGCGTACAAATCTTTCAATAAACCGATCCAATACACCGAGTTCGGCAACAAGGCCTGCCTCTCCAACGTCGACCCCGACAAATGGCGAATCGTTCTCTGGACCGCTTACATGAACGAAGTCGGGATTCTCTACTGGTCCATGTCATGCTATCACAGCGTTCCGAAACCCGGCAGTACCGCCAACGCCAACGCCTATCTCGGCCCTGACTCCCGCCGCCATTTCCGCATCTTTCACAAGCTCACCGCCGAGCTCCCACAGGACATGCGGCCCCGCATGACCCATCCCGGCTGGGTCCCCTTCCGCTCCTGGGCTCTGGGCAATAAAAACGTCACCATCCTCTACATCCACCACTACGAAGACCACGCCACTTCTTACATTTATCCGCCCAGCGTCAGCAAGGGCCTTGCCGTCGAAACCTCCCCCGGCACTTTCACCGCCACCTGGACCGATCCCGCTACCGGCGAAGAGATGATGCCGCCACAAACGCTCACCACTCGAGCTCGCCTGCTCATCGTTCCTCTTCCTCCCATCACCATCGACGCCGTCTGCCTCCTGAAAAGAGAAGCCCTGTAGTCTGGCTGATTTTGAGATAGATTCCAATTGTCGGTACAATCGTCCGCCAGATATTTTCGCCGCATCTGAATGATGGAGCAGACGTGATTTTTCGCAGCAATCGTGCATTCTGGCTTCTGGCTTCTGGCATGGGGGGGGGCTGGCTTCTTGTTGCAGCGCCCGCGTTTGGTGATGCGGCCTTGGAGCACACACAGCGGCTCTTGACCCAGGCGATCCGCGATACCAAGGAGACGCCGCTGAACCAGAATCCCGATACGAGCAACGTCATCACCGCCCTGCGAATGGCCAATGACAAGGACCTGCTGCCCGTTTTCCAGAAGCTCCGCCACAGCAACGCCAAAGAAAATCGCATCTACGGGATGATCTCCGAGGCGGTGATCACGAAGGATCCTCAAAAGATCGATCTTCCACTGCTGTTCTCTGTGGATGACATGGCACTGGTCGGCTCGGGCGTGGCGACGCTTATTGACGCGGAAATTCCCACCGTCGAGCAGTTGGAGAAGATAGTGGCCGATGCGCCGCGGGAAGTGCACAAGGCCATGGCGGTGGGCGAACTGAGCCGGCGGAAGGCCCTGACAGATCGATCCATGCTTGCGCGTATGCTCAAGAGCAGCGACGACGTGGTACGCTATTACACCGCGGTGACCATTCTTGAGACCAAGGACTCTCCCGACGCTGCCGAGGCGCTGAGCCTGCTGCGAACCATGAACGACAAGCACGACCTGCGCCAGGCGGCGGTACAGGCGACGATGATCGTGCGGGTACAGAAGCAGAAGATCATGGCAGCCGGGCCGTGGATCGTGCAGATGGCGACGGATGAAAAAAATGATGAGGGCTTGCGTTACACGGCGGTATCGGCGCTTTTGACGTTGCGGCATCCGGACGGGCCGCGGATTCTCGCGGACATGATTCAAAAACAGACCGAGGTCACCCAGCAGGTCAAGCTGGGACTCATTGCGCTGGAGGGAGCGGGCGGGAGTGAAGCGACGGGGCTGAAAGCGTCGATGCTGGAACCGTTGACGCGTTCGCAGGTCGGCCTGGTGAAGGAACTCGCGAAGCTGGCGCAGCAGGGCGCCAACGGCGAGGATATCACGCCGGGACTGCTTGAACTGATCAAGCTCGGGCATCCGATCGTGCTCGATTGGGCGCTGGCGAATTCGGAAAGTGGCGACGCGTCGCGGAAACTGGAAATCCGAAAAGCGATCATCGCCCAGGCGACCGCTGTCGACGGCATCCGAGGCCGAGATTACGAACGGGCGGCAAGGGCGGCACAGCGAATCCTCGAAGACAACGGACCCGAAGGGCGAAAGGTCATCGCGGACTTTTTGAAAAACAATAATCGAGCCATTGTGGAAGCGGTGCTCGCGGGAACCTACCGCTCCGGCGTGGCCAATGAAGCGGAACTGGTACTGCCGATCTGGGATGCCTTGAGCAAATCGACCGCGGAGACCTCGGCCAATTACGCGGCGTTGATCCTGGCGCGCGAAGGCCGCCAGGAGCCCCTCGCATGGCTCTCCGGCATGGTCCTCGGCGGAACGGTGCAAAACACCGGATTCCGTGCCCTGGCAGGCTGGTACTACGCCAAACTCATCGGCCAAAACGCAACGCTGCTCAACAAAGCACTGGCAGAATAGCACCAATCAACCTATGTCCTATTGAGCCGACAGGCTTGCCTGCCGCTCGAGAAAACGGGGATGGGAATGCGGATGAGGGGGATGGAGCACCGCATGGCAAGGCGGTGGTTTGGCACGGAATAGCCAACAAGAGGAGTTCATCGGATGACGGAGCGCATCACAACCCACCTGATCCCCTGGCCGAGCCGCCGCCGCCGTTTCGCCGCCAACGTGCAGGCACTCGCACAACGGGATCCCATCGGAGCGGAACTGGTACAAACAGCGGCAACGAACCTCGACCACTTCGAACTGCATTCCGGAACAGATGGAAATTACTTCATACGTGATAAGCGGACCACTGGCCCTGCCGCGTGGCTTGGCGGAATGATGAATCACAAAGCGACCGAAAACATCTGGCAATTCGATCGCGCCAAAACCCCCACGCCACCGCATATCCTCTTCGACGGACTCGGATACGGCTGGCTCTTTCTCAAAGTGCTCGCCACCACCGAACGTTCGTTCCTGAACTACTCCTGTGCACTCTACGTGCTGGAAGGCGATCCGACGGCACTGGCGATGCTCTTTTACATGCACGACTTGCAGAACACGATCTCGCATCCTCGAACACGCTGGTTCGTGCGATCGAGCGGGTCCGAAGCGCTTCAGGCATTCCGTGAAGCGATGCAAACTCGCCGCGACTGGACCATTCCGGAACAGCTCGTGCGATGTCCGCTACGCTCCCTTCCGCTCTCCCACGAGCAATTGCCGATCGAACAAGCTATTCAATATCTGCTCGCCGAGCGTGCCCGTCAGCGTGGCGTATGGATATCTCAGGCCGCCGCTTATTACGCGGACAAGGACGCTACCTATTGGTCTCGGCGTTTTCATGACGCCGCTGAGAGCGGGGCAAAGTTGCGTGTACTGGGCATCACCAGCCGCTACACCACTGTGCTACGATACTCGATGGAAGAGATGAAATCGGCAGTCGACGCCGCGGGCTGCGACATGCGAATCGCCATCGAGCCCGACGACCATTCCAGCGAAAATCCGTTCATGGAACAGATCGAGGACTTCAAGCCCGATCTGATCCTTATCATCTCACGGATGCGTTATGAGAATCCCTGGCTTCCGCGAAATGTGCCGTTTGTATGCTGGGACCAGGACAATCTGCCGTGCATGCGGACCCCGCAAGCGACGGCCAGTCTGGACGCCTTGACGTTCGTTGCAGGCCATGGAGCGGTATACGGCGCACTGCAATTGCAATGGCCTCTGCGCAATTGCATCTTCTGCCATCCCACAGGGATGACGCATCGATACCGCACGATGCGTGCATCCGCGGAAGACTTGGCGACATTTGCGGGCGACATCAGCTATCTCAGCCACGCCTCCGGCACGCCCGAAACGCTCCGCGACAACATGGCCGAACAATGGCTGCACGACAAGGGCGCCATCCACGTCTTCCGCACCGCATGCGACGAGGTCATCGCAGGCGCCCGCGACGGGACAAAGTACGACCCCGCAACATTCCTCGACGTGATCCACCGCGTGGCAACAGCCACCGGCAAGCAACTCTCCGATCCGCTGCAAAATCAAATCCTCGTGAACCTGACGCTGCTGACCGACCGCGTATTTCGCCACGAAACCCTCAAATGGGCCGCCCGATGGTGTGAAAGCAGAGGCAAACGTCTCCGGCTCTGGGGAAACGGCTGGGAACAACATGAGTCCTTGAGCAAATACGCCGCCGGAGCCGCAATGCCCGGCGGACAGGCACAACAAGTCTTCATGGCTACAAAACTCAACTTGCAAATTATTGAAACCGGCATCCTGCACTCGCGTCTGCTCGACGGTTGGGCCGCCGGCGGATTCTTCCTCATCCGGCAAAACAACCGTGAGGACGAAGAGCAAGCGAACGCCACCATGTGGCAAATCGGACAATTAAGCCTGAAAGAAAGTATCGAAACGATCGCCCAACTGGAACAACACGGCAGCGACGACCTGAAACAAGCCTGGAAAAACATCGCAAAAGAGTTCTGCAACTTTGATAAAAACGCGACATTCCCCGGCTTCCACATCTGGCGAGGCAAGCCACCGGCAAACGTGCTGATCCCGAACGTCGAGCAAGTTCTCTTTACCAACGAAACGCAATTCTGCCAACTCGCGGACCGCTACATCAATTCGGAAAACGCCCGGCAAGAGATGCTCCAGCAAATCGGCGGCTCCCTGCAAAAACACTTCAGCTACGACGCCAGATGGCAGGACTTCCTCTCACACATCCGCGACAACTTAAAATGAAGAAGCCAGAAGCCAGTAGCCAGAAGATTGTTTTTCGGAGCCCACATGTCACTCCTGCTCTCCTGTCAGAATCTCACCAAATCCTTTGGCCATCGCCGGCTGTTCGCCAATATCACCCTGAGCCTCTATGACGATCAGCGTGTCGGGTTCTTTGGCCCTAACGGAGCCGGGAAATCCACGCTCCTGAAAATCCTCGCCGGCCTCGAGCATGCCGACGATGGCACGCTCGAAACCCGTCGCAATCTCAAAATCGGATACCTCGCTCAGCAGGACCGTTTCTTTGCAAATACACCGCGCGAAGAACTCCTCCTCGCTCTCCGCAATGCAAACTTCGACGAAAGGCTTATCGACGATCACGACGCTGAAACTAAAGCGGCCATCATCCTCACCAAAATCGGATTTGCCGACCCTACTGTCCCTATCGACTCGCTCTCCGGCGGCTGGAAAAAACGACTCGCTCTCACCCGCCAACTCGTCCTCGAACCCGACCTGCTCCTGCTTGACGAGCCCACCAACCATCTCGACCTCGAAGGCATCCTCTGGCTCGAAAACCTCCTGAAATCCACTCAATTCGCCTACCTTGTCGTCACACACGATCGTTACTTTCTCGACAACGTCACCAATCGCATCATCGAAATCAATCCGATTTTTGAAGGCGGCTGCCTGGCTGTTCCGGGCAATTATTCCGATTTTCTCGAACGCCGGGAAGTTGTTCTCGAAGCGCAAGCGAAGCAGCAGCAGACCATGAAAATGAAAGTCCAGGAAGAAATTGCATGGCTCAAACGCGGCCCCAAAGCGCAACGCAATAAAAACAAATCCCGCATCAAAGACGCTCACGAACTTATTGAAACTTACGCTCAATCTCGTGCCCGCACAGCTACCGACCAGGCCATCGACATCGAATTCCAGGCGACCGAGCGTAAAACCAAAAAGCTCCTCGCCGCCCATTCACTCGTCAAATCCCTCGAATTTGGCGATCTGAGCCGTGACCGTCAGGGAGCGACATGCACCACTTCTGAACTGCCGCACGGTCGCTCCCTTACGGTCGCGGCTCAGAATCACCCTCTCCTCATCAATAAACTCAGCCTCATCCTCTCTCCCGGCATGAAGCTTGGCGTCCTGGGCCCCAACGGCTCAGGCAAATCGACCCTCCTCAAACTCCTCAGCGGCGAACTCGCCCCCGACGCTGGTACCATCAAACGTGCCCCGGACCTCCGCATCGTCTACTTTGACCAGCAACGCCAAGGTCTCAATCAACTCGATCCCGCACAACTCCTCCGACATGCTCTCTCCCCAGATTCCGATTCCGTTTACTACAACGGCGAACTCGTCCACATCACCTCCTACGCCAAACGCTTCCTCTTTACCCATGATCAACTCGACCGCCCGGTCGGCGAACTCTCCGGCGGCGAACAGGCTCGCGTTCTCGTTGCGCGCCTCATGCTCACCAAGGCCGACATCCTCCTGCTCGACGAACCGACTAATGACCTCGACATTCCGTCGCTCGAAATCCTCGAGCAATCTCTCGAAGATTTCCCCGGCGCGATCGTTCTAGTCACGCACGACCGTTTCATGCTCGATCGTCTTTCCACCGAAATCCTCGGCCTTTCCGGCCCCGCCAACAACGGCGAAACCGGCCTCTTCACCGATTACGACCAATACGAAAACTGGGTTGCGGCACGGACGTCCCGCCCGCAAGCCGTTACGCGGACGTCTCGTCCACAACCTGACCGTCCCCCCGTCCCCCCCTCACCCAAAAAGCCCGGCAAGAAACTCACCTTCAAAGAGCAGCAGGAATACGACGCCATTGAATCCCACATCCTCGCTGCCGAGGAAGAAGTCCAGAAGTGGCACACGGCGATGGAGGATCCGGCAATCATGTCCGACCGCACCAAACTCACCGAGGTCTGCGATAAGATGCACCACGCGCAGGAACGCGTCGCCCAGCTCTACGCCCGCTGGCAGGAACTCGAAGGCAAACTCAACGCATAGCCCACTTCACTCGCCACTTTTGGGAGTCGTAGTCGCATCAGCCACGGGCATGCTCTCCTTCACATAATCCCGCTTTCCTGGCGGAACGCTCAAATCCATGATCAGCCTGCTGATCGGCAACTGCCGTACCTGTACGCTCACCGGCGTCGCCACATGCTGCACCGTTACCCCCGCCACATTCTCTTTGGGCCCAACCCGGAGTTTCCCCTTCAATGTCTCGTCTTCCTTGTAAGGTCCAGCGTCCTTCGCCGTCATGAATACACCTTCATGCCATGTCCACTTCCGGCCATTGCTCACCCGAAACGCAAACCCCGTCGTCAACAGGCAATCCAGGCTCTTGTACCCGCGATTACAATTCGACAAGTCATAAAACACCCACCCCGCATCAGGAAAATAGACCTCGATAAACGCGTGGCCGTTTCCGCTGATGAACGTCGCATCCACTGTCTCAGCGGGTATGTTCATCTTCCTCAGGACCGCGCACGCGAGGTTGGCCATCCCCTCGCAATTCCCAAACTTGTTCCGCAGCACCACATCGCTCTCCGCGGGCTGCTTGCTTTTGAACACAATGTTGTCATTCACCCAATCGCAAACCAACTCCACTGTCTCCTCCGCCCACGGCGACTTGCCCGATATCTGCTTCGCGATCTCGTCGACCTTCGGATTCGCAGGATTGATCTTCTCGCTCTTGCCCAGCGAACTTGCATACGTCTCGAGCACCTCCTTCGAGTACGGCAACTTCGCGGCCGTCTGCAATACCGCCTTGTAGCTCAATTCCACATTCAACGTCTGCGTCACTTTGATGCTCTCGACCTCCGGCTTGTCCCAGGTCAGTTCATAGTTCCGCCGCAACATCCCCAAATTGTCCGCCGTCACCTCCACCTTGTCCGGATTCAAGCCATACGTGAAATCGGACTTGGTAATCACCTGTTGATTCGTCGCGCCCCAGAAACTCATCATCGCTGGAATCGCCGCCGAGCACTGCTTCCCCTTCGTTACGGGAATGTCATATTCCCTGACAATCGTCAGCTTCCGCGTATCGGTCGCCCGCCCCGGACTCATCGTCGCTCCCGAAACCACCATCCCCGCGCACAACATCAGCACACAGGCCGCCCCACTCATACCCTTCTGCCAGCGCATCATCATCTCCTAATAATCCGACGAGCTTCGAGTTCCTTCACCATTCATCCCAATTCGTCAATCGACGAACTCATGAACTCATCAAGTTATAACATCTTCGACCTGATTCTCAACCCGACTTCCTTCCACATCCGCGGCTCAAATCCCGCATCCTTTTCCATGTCCATAAAATCCCCAGTCTCCTTCATCCATCGCGCCAGCCGCCCCTTCAACTTCGCCTTCACCCCCGCGAACGCCGCATCATTCGCCAACGATTTCATCTCCATCGGGTCTTCCACCACATCATACAATTCATCCGGCCCGCAGAAATGATAAATGTATTTATATCGCGACGTAAAAATGCACCGCGTCGGGTAACTCCGCCCCTGCTCGCCATGATAATCCGCGAACGTCGCATCCTCCCACGCCGCCCCCGCATTCTCCACCACCGCCTTGAGCGACCGCCCCTGTTGCCCCGCCGGCGGCTCCACACCCGCATACTCGCAAATCGTCGCCGCCAAGTCCACGTGATTCGCGATCTGTTGCCTCACCCCAGCGCACGCCGAACCCCCGGCAGAGCCGGGGGCTGACGATGCGGGCGGCTTGATAAACAACGGCACACGCGCCGACTCCTCATACATCACCTGCTTCCCCGACAAACAATGCGCCCCCAGATTCTCCCCATGATCCATCGTGAAAATCACCAGCGCCTCATCCCAAATCCCCCGTTCCTTGAGCGCCTGCACAATCCGCCCAATGCACGCATCCTGCAGCGTCACCAACCCGAAATACGCCGCCCATATCCGCCGCCATTCCTCCCGATGCAACTGCGCCGCCTTGCAAGTTGACGTATGCAGCAAAAACGCCGGCTGGCCCGGATACCATCTCCCCACATTCTCCGGCAACTCGATCTTCGCCGGATCATACATGCTGAAATAAGGCTCCGGCACCCATGTCGGCGGATGCGGCGCCCAGCCGTTATAAATCCACGCCCGCGGTTGGGAAACGTCCGCCTTTTCGATCCGCTCGCACACCTGCCTCGCCCACCACATATCCATGAAATCCTCCGCCCCATACTCCGTCTTCTGGATATCCGTCGCCGAGTGAAACGCCTTCATCCACATCTGGCCATCCGCCCACTCCGGGCAGGGTCGCCTCCCTCGATCGTCCGGCGGCAGCTCATACCCACGCCCCTTCAAATACTTCACCCAATCCCCCTCATACACAAACTCCGCCCCAGGCACGCGCTTCTCGATCGCCGGAACTGTCCGCAAATGCTGCACCCCCGCCTGCTGAATCCGATACCCCCCCTTCTCCAACTGCTCCAAATAAGTCCCATCCCCCTCCAGCAGCGTCCCGAACGGCTTTTCCTCCGGCCGGAGCGACCCATTCACAATCGCCCCCGTCTTGTGCGGCCATTTCCCCGCCGCGATCGCAATCCGCGTCGGTACGCACAGCGGCGTCGCACAATACGCCCGCTCAAAAACCACGCTCTCCGCCGCCAACGCATCAATATTCGGCGTCTTCACCCCCAACTTTCCATACGCCGACAGACAATCAAATCGCATCTGATCGCCCATCAACAAAACGACATGCGGCTGCTTCGTCATAAAATCCTCGTCTGTCTGTGCCTGTCCGGGTCTGTCTGTGGCTCATTCAGCCGACGAGCCCTTTCGCCTTGTCGACGATATCACTCACCGCCAGGTGGCAATAGGCCAGCACGTCTTCTGGCGTTTTGCCGGACTTGGGGAGATTGCGAACGGCCATGCTCTCGACCCGCGGACGATCGTTTTTGGCCATCCGAGCGACCGCCTCGGCAATTTCCGATCCGATCCCGCCGGTGTAACAATCCTCCACTGTCAGAATCGCCCCACCCTCTGCCGCCGCCAACTGCAACAGTTCATCCGTATCCATTGGAAGCGAATACGCATCGACAACCGTCGCTTCGATATTCTGGCCGTGGAGTTCTTCCGCGGCCTTGAGCGCGGAGTGGACCATGTAGCCGCAGGCGGCGATGACGAGTTTTTTGCCTGTACCCATCGCTTTTCGCAGGACCTTGAACTTGCCGAAGGGGAAGGTTTCATGCTCCTGGTAAAGGACCGGTACATCCGAGCGGAGCGCCCGCAGATAGCACGCCGAGGGCCAGTTTACCATTTCGAGTGTCAGCACATAGGCCGAGACGGCATCGCTTGCGGTGAGGATGGTGATCGCGGGTCCGCCGCGGTGATCCGTGACGTGCGCCATGCCACGGAAGAAGGCGACATCCGTGAGAGCCATCTGTGACGGACCGTCGGCGCCGATTGTCACACCGACATGTGTACCGACGAGTTTGATGTTGGCGCCGGAGAGGATGGCCATTTCGATCTGGTTGGTGGCGCGGCTGAGGAATTTGCCGAAGGTGGAGGCCACCGGTATTTTGCCGCCGGCCGCGATGCCTACCGCGACCGACACCATGTTCTGCTCGGCAATGCGGCATTCAAAGAAATGCGACTGATGGTGCCTGGCGAAGTCGGCGCTGTACGTCGAGTTCTTCATGTCCGCATCGAGTCCCACCACATTCGGATTGCTGTGTCCGAGTGCCGAGAGCGCAAGGCCGAAGCCTCGGCGAGGCGAAAGCTTCTTCGCTGTTTCCAGCGCTTCACTGAGCTTCTGGTTTTCGGCCATTTCGGAGATGCTCGCCGGCCGCTGGGCCTTGTGAAGATGCGGCACCGGCAGCGGCGGAAGAATCCGCAGAATCCGCTGCAGGTCCGACGGCTGCACCGCATCCGCGCCAAGTTCCATCCCCGTCGCGTCCAGCTCCGCGAGCACCTTGGGCAGATCCTGCTCCGAGACCGACACGGCATGATGCCCCGGCCCCTGAATCGACGGGGCGCCCCAGCCTTTGACCGTGCGAGCGATAATCGCCAAGGGCTTCTCCGCCACACGCGCTTCGGAACGCTGCTTGAGCGCGTTGCGAACTTCCGTTGGATCATGACCGTCGACAATCAGCGCCTTCCAGCCGAAGGCTTCCGCCTTGGCGGCCAGGGTGTCGGTTGTTTGCGCCGGCGCCACGAAATCGGACTGGCCATGTTGATTGCAGTTGAAGATCGCCACTACCGAGGTGAGGTCGTGTTCCGCGATGAAATCCATGGCTTCCCAGATCTGCCCTTCGCGCGCCTCGGCGTCGCCGATGATGCAGAAAATACTCTTGCCATGATGATCCACTTTCGCCGCCGCCGCTAAACCTGCGGCCACGGAGAGACCCTGCCCCAGCGAACCTGTCGCGGCGTCGAAGAACGGGAAGCCGACACGCGGATTCGGGTGGCCGTCCAGCGGAGAACTGATCTCACGCAACGTCATCAGATCGTTGGCTGTCAGCAATCGCGGCTTGCCTTCGGGATAAAACGTTACACCGATGTCCGCGCAAGCCGCGTAGATAATTGGAACGGCATGCCCTTCGGAAAGCACCAGGCGATCCGAGCCGCGATGCTGCGGATTCTCCGGGTCCCATCGCATCGTGCGGTACATCAGTTGGGTCACGATGTGCGCCAGCGACAGAGCGGACGTTGGATGTCCCGAGCCTGCCGCGGTTGTCGCTCGCAGCGCGAGCTTCCCGATCTGAATCGCCTTGGCATGAACGATCTGGTCAAACGTGGGCATGAATAACTTCCTTATGACGTAAAGCCACACTATAGCCGGAGGTGGCGGATCGGGAAACTGGCGGGGAAGTCGTTCTGTCGTCAAGTCGTCAAGTCGTTAAATCGTTAAGTCGTTGGTAAGGCGGGGCAACGACTTGACGACTTGACGATTTAACGGCTTGACGACTCACCCATATCCCATGGACAATTCTCAAACCCCTTCCCTTGGCGGGACGGATACGATCGTATGATTCTTTCTTCTTTTAGGAGCTCCTTATGAAACGCCTCATTTCATTTGCCGCCTTGGCTCTCGTTGCCGGTTTTGCTTTCGCCGAGGAAGCCACCACCACTGCCACCAACGTTTTCCTTAACGACTTCACCACCGGCATGGGCAAGTGGACCCTCAACAAGTGCGAAGGCAAACAGGACACCGAGGGACTCAAGATCACCAAGACCGAACAGTTCGGCGGCATCGGGCTCGAAACCAATAACAGCAACAAGGCCGACCTCTCCGCCTACAAAACCATTGACTTTGTCATGGTCAACGGCGGCGAGAAGCCCATCGACTTCTCCTTCAAAATCAAGAGCGGCCAGACCACCAAGGCCACCGGCCGCACCGACGACAAGGCCGCCACGCTCGCTCCGGGCGAACACACCGTCTCTTTCACCATCGCCGGCGGCGATATCGATCCCAAGGAAATTAACTATATCCGCATCTGGACCGTCGAGGCTGGCGAAGTCAAACTCACCATCAAAAAAACATCCTTCACCGCCAAATAACTCCACCCTCTCACCCCCTCTACCCACAAATCACCCCAAGCCCAGGGACTACAGTCCGTGGGCTTTTTTCATATCAAGATCTGTCTGTGTCTGTTCGTGCCTGTCTGTGGCTAGAGCATTTTTCACTCGCCCGTAGCGTTTTGGAGCCCCGCATGGCAATGCGGGGCTTTGGCTCTCTTCCTGCGCATGTCATCACGCCACGACCACGTGAAAAATGCTCTAATTTCAGTTGCAGCTCTGCCTGTGATCACAGATGCCAATCCGGCGTCGTTGAATCCAGTACGGCTCGCCAGATTCGGCCGATCACCGTTGTCCGCCGCACTTCGATTTCGCCGCGGCCGGTCATCCCATCCGCCAGCATCGCCGGACCATCCTCCCCCCCCACCGGCAATTCGATGAACACCGTGCTCCGACGACCTGTCGAATGCATTTCGCCATTCTCATCCGCCTTCACATCCACCTCGCCCTTGATCGAGCTCGCCAGTGCCGGGTGCAGCAGTTGATCCGATACTTTCGTGCTGACTCGTACCACTTTCGCCCGCATTTCCGCCGACGCATTCGACCAGAGCCGGATCCGCACCGTCATCCCCTCTTTCACCATCGCCGCCTGCTGCTGCGGCAAACTGATACAGGCCTCAAGCAAATCCGTCCGAATGACCCGGCAGACCACCACACCCGCCGGCACAAAATTCCCGACAATCCCTTTCAACGACGTATCCCGAATCACCACGCCATCAATCGGCGCTTGAATCACCAGATCTTCTTTCTGTTTCTTGAGCAGTTTGATCTGCACCTTGAGCGCCTCCATCACCTGCCGCGACGCGATCAACTGTGGCAGCTTGTTCCCCGCCGCCGCGGCTTCCGCCTTGATCGACTCCTCCTCATACCGGCTCAGCGCACAGTCCAGCGTCGCCTCCAGCGTCGGATCGCTCAGCGTCATGATCACATCCCCCGCCTTCACACGCTCACCGACATCACACAACACACTCGCCACATACCCCGGCGACTGCACCCGCACCACCTCATCCCGCTTACTGAGCACCACCAGCGGCTGCTTAATCGCCAGCGTCCAGGGCATCAACGCGATCCCCACCAACACTCCCACTCCCGCAACCGCCGCTCCGCCCGCATACGTCAGGCGACGCGTCAAATGCCAACGCTGTTTCCACACGAACCGCATCATCTGTCCCAGCGGCCAGAGCACCGTCAGCACCACATACAGCACCGCTAAAAAAATCCCGATCGGACCCATTCCGTAGCGATCGAAAAAGTAATACAACAGCCCGATGATCGCGAAAACCACCACCCACCGATACACCATACTCAGCACCGCATACACCATCACCACCGGCGCCCGCTTCGTATCCGGCGGCACCATCGGCTTGAGTCCCAGCAAATGCTTCTGCGCATAATACCCAAGGTGCTGCCGACCCTTCGACATCAAATTCGGTATCTCCAGCAGATCCGCCAGAAAGTAATATCCATCGAACCGCAGCAGCGGATTCGCATTGAAAAACAGCGTCGCCACGCTACACGAAATCATCACATTCAAAGATATCTGATTAACGATTCCATCTGTTGGTGTATACAACCATACAAAGCTCGCAATCGCAGCGATGACCAGTTCTACCACGATGCCGCCCGCATTGATCCACAGCCGTGCCCAGCGCGACGGGATCATCCACGCATCGCTGGTATCGCAGTAAAAGCTCGGCGTCATCACCAGCATGATCACTCCCATGCTTGAGATCTCCCCGCCGAACCGCTTCGCTGTCAGCCCGTGCCCAAACTCGTGAAACACTTTCGTCCCGATGAACACGCAATACATGATCGCCAGGTTCTGCCACGTCAGCAGGTTGTACGGCAAATTCGCCAGCCGATCTGTGTTCATCAATACATTCCACGCCCCCGCCATCACCAGCAACATCGCCAGCACTCCCACCACCGGCCGAAAAATCACCCGCCCCACCGTCTCATTCATCACCGCTAACAACCGATCCGGATGAAACAACGGCACCTTGAAAAACAGGAAATTCTGCGCCATCCCTAAAAATCGTTTATTCCTCGCTGCCGTCCGCCGCTTCGTCAACCATTCCGCATGACCCGTCCCCTCCCCCAGCAAAAGATGCGACTCATGCAGCATTCCCACAAACCGCAAAACATCCTGCACGCCCAAACTGCTCTCCGGAAACTGCTGTTGGATCAATCCCAGCATATCCCGAGCCGTCTTTTTTCCATCAAACTGCGTCACCAGGAAATGCTCGATCGGCTGCAAGCGATAATATTTCAGCGTCACCGGATCTTTGATGACGAAGCAGAGCTGTCCGTAGAAGAGTTGCGGCGAAACTTGCAAATCCGCCCGTAACGACGCAATCCCCCGATCCGCCGGCTCCGCCCCCACCGCCACACGATACTCTCTATTTTCATCCCGCCGCATATCAAGTCCTAAGAGATTTTCGATTTTCAATTTTCGATTTTGAAGTCAGTGCCAAAATCGAAAATTGAAAATCGAAAATCTCAAAACAACATCGTCATCCTCAACAACCGAACCGCTCCGCGTGTCCATTGTGCTCCAAGTGGTTTTGTACCTACATGTATTTTCGCTCGACCGGTTACGCCGCTCATCGCGATCCCCGGCGGCAAGTCCTTCGGGTCCAGCTTCACCTGCAACCGAAACACATTTGCATTTTTATTCTGCATCGACGCCGGCAGCAGCGACGCCACGCCCTTCGACCGCACCGGCCATTTCCGATCCGGCCAAGGATACAAAATGTAATCCACCTCAATCCCCGGCTCCGCCTTCCCCTCCGCTGCCGCCTGGCGCGACGCTCGGTCCAGCGCCCCGCGAACCGTCGCCGCCTCGCTCTCAGGTACGTCCACCACCAGTTCCCAATCCGAAAAACTCGCAACCTCCATCAACTGCTCGCTTTTCCGCGGTACACTCCATCGCTTCTGCTCCACGTTCTCCGTCAGCACCACCCCCTCGATCGGAGACCAGACCGTACAAGCTTCAATCTGATAATCCAACACATCCCGCCGACTCTGAGCCTGTTTGATCTGCTCCCGTGTCTTACGAATCTCTGTCATATCTCCCTTTTTGCCCGCTTCCTCCAGCACCACCGACAGCTCATCCAGCTGCGCCATCACTCCCGCCCGCTGCGCGATCAACTCTGTCGCATCGAACACAGCCAACGGTTTTGCCATCTCCCCATTTGCCGGCGTATCTCCCTTCCGATACACATGCTCCCCCGCCCGCACCGGCACTTCGATGATCCGCTGCTCCACCGGCGCCACGATCGATAGCTGCACCGACGGACGAATCTGGCAGTCCGCCTTGATCGCAAAATCAAACGGAATCACTCCCACGATCACCGCCGCGACCAGCACCACTCCCACAATCGACATAATCATCGCCCGCTTGCTCGACATTGGCTTCCGCCATAACCCCCGCATCTTATGAAACGCCTTAAACAGCGGCACCGACTCCACCTCGAACGCGTTGGCCACGCTCCCCGTGCACAGCCGCACCACATCCCCCAGCATCGCAAAATGCCCCTGCGCCCCCCCACCCACCGCCGTACCCGCATACTCCACCAGTACCACTCCCATCACCGGCGACGTCGCCCCCCCCCCTTCATCCGCTTTGATCGGCACCGCGATGAACGCCGCGAACTCCGTCGCCGCGAAATACGCCGCCGCCGCATCCTGCAAAACAGGATCACTGACCAACTGCTTCGCCGCCTCCCGATCCAGCAGCACCGGCACATGCCGATCCCGCACATAATCAAAAATCAACCGCTGCACCCGCAGCACATTCGCCCGCTTATTCGGCTCATCCACGTTCGAAACTGCCAACACCTTCTTCCCAATCCGCGGATAGAGTTCCACCGTCACCCGTTGCGCTTCCATCACGTCGCGGACCAGATTCGCGATATCCACCGCCACCTGATCCACAAACAAATGTTTATGCACCTGATCCGCGAACCGCACCAGCCGACTCGATTGCCCGCGATCCTTCTCCAGCAGCGATAAATGCCGCTCGCTAAGCACCGGCTCAATCGTTCCCACCATCCGCAATAAAAAATTCAGATATGTTCGTACTAATCCAGTATCATTGGATGAAGCCGGAGGCGGCGGAACCGCCACCAACATCACCATCGCCACTTTCCCGTGCAGCTTCATGGGTACAAACAGCAGCTCAAACGGTGACGGATTCATCGGCGTATCCGCCGCCGCCCCCCCCTCCTGCTCCACAAAAAACGCCGGCACAATCACCGGTTTGCCCTCTCTCGCACACCGCCGCACCGCCACCATCACCCCCGTTATCGCCCCCCCCCCCCCCCCCCCTCCCCTTCCCTTTCCCCAAAAACCCACCCCCCCCCCCAGGAACACCCAACACACACC
>WQYP01000039.1 GCA_009781185.1 Phycisphaerales bacterium
AGGCGTCGAAGCGATCATGGCCTTGCGAACATTATGGATGTGCCAAGATCAACGCTGGGACCGCTACTGGACCAACCGACCGGCATACACCCCAAAACTCGCCGCCTAAAACGTCATGCACCCTCACCCTTGTTTCTCTTGTCTGGCGTCAAAGGCGTCCAGCATGGTGTGGTAGACGTGCTGATTAGGCATGTAGTTCCGTAAGAATCGTCGGTGGTCAAGCCCAAGTCCTTCGGCAATGGCGGCGGCGACGGCAGGACTGCGACTAAATCCGCCTTCGCAGTGAACCACAATCGCCTCGACCTCTGAACGATACCGATCAACGAAATCCCATACTTTGACTGCCTGCTCGGATGTCATCTCCTGAACGTCCGGCGGTCCCTCCTCCGTTGCGTATACGGCGGGATCGGCGTCATGGAAACTCAGGACCAGTACATCACGCAGGTTCGCCTGCCGTGGTACGTTGGCCGAGGGCCTAGAGGGATCATGGATGGAGATAACTACGTAGGCGATTTGTATCTGAATACCCGCTTCGATTCCGAAGCGGTCGGTGACGATGATTTGCATGGCTCACCTCCTGACGGTCACGTCGCCTTTACTATTGCCCGCCATTGAGACGTAACCATTTCTTCGCTTCGTTAGAGGAGGCGCAAGATAACGGCGTCTGGCCATCATTGTTCTCGGCTGTTACATCTGCGCCTTGTTTCTTTAACCATTTCATGGCTTCAACGTGATCTCCCCGAGCTGCGTAATGCATGGGTGTATTGCCCTCTGCGTCCTTGACTGTCACCTTCGCGCCTTGCTCTTTTAGCCATTTCATAGCTTCGACATGACCTCCCTCTGCCGCCATATGCATGGGCTTTTGCTTAAGCTCGCTCATGATGGAAGCTAAGGAGTTTATATACGCGCCTTGCTTTTTCAACCATTTCATGGCTTCGACGTGGCCTTCCTTAGCCGCCGAATGCATGGGCGTCTGGCCATTGCTCATGGCGTCTACACTCGCGCCTTGTAATTTTAACCACTTCATGGCATCAAGCTGACCATTGCTGGCAGCCCAATGCATGGGCCTATAGTCTTCCTTGTCCGTTGCTTCTACATCCGCGCCTTGCTCTTCCAGCCAGACAAGTACATCCACACGTCCATCTGCGGCGGCCTCATGTATTAAATATCTGTAGTGTTCGTGGCCGTAGCCGCAAACGTATTGTGCCGGGCCACGCCCGCGCTTGCCCTTATAACCTTTCTCCTTCAACCAGACTTTGATGGGATCACTGGAAAGCCCCAGAATTTTCTTTAGTATGCCGATCATTGTTTTCTCCTCTGGTACAGGAACCGGTCATTGCCGCGTCGCTATCTTCCGCCGTTGGTGCGTAGCCACTTCTTCGCTTCGTTAGAAGATGCGAGAGATAACGGTGTCCGGTCATCATCGTCCTTGGCGTTTACGTCTACGCCTTGTTCTTTTAACCACTTCATGGCTTCGACATGATCTTGCTGAGCCGCAGAATGCATGGGCGTCCAGCCATCATTTTCCTTGGCGTTCACATCCGCGCCTTGCTCTTTCAACCACTTCATCGCTTCGACATGATTTTCCTGAGCTGCACAATGCATGGGTGTACGACCATCATTTTCTTTGACGTTCACATCCGCGCCTTGTTCTTTTAACCACTTCATCGCTTCGACATGATTTTCCTGAGCTGCACAATGCATGGGTGTACGACCATCATTTTCTTTGACGTTCACATCCGCGCCTTGTTCTTTTAACCACTTCATGGCATCAAGCTGTCCATAAGAGGCAGCCAGATGCATGGGCATCTGGCCCTCATCGACCGCGACGTTTACCTTTGCGCCTTGCTCTTTTAACCACCTCATGGCTTCAACGTGACCTGCCCCAACCGCATCATACATGGGCGTATAGCCCTCATCATCCGCGACGTCTACATTCGCGCCTTGTTCCTTCAACCATTTCATGGCTTCAAGCTGGCCATTCGAGGCCGCATAATGCATGGGCGTTACGTTATCCCAGCCCTTGGCTTCCACATCCGCGCCTTGTTCTTCCAGCCAGGCAAGCACGTCCACACGACCCTCTGCAGCGGCGAGATGTATTAAGGCCACCCAGTCTTTGCCTTCCTGGTAGGTGAGTATCCGGTCGATATTCTCGACCTGGCCGTTCTTGATCTTGCCGCCGTTCGCCTTCACCCAGGCTTTCATGGGATCACCGGAAAGCCCCAGGATTTTCTTCAGTATGCCGACCATTGTTTCTCCTTTCGGATACAGGAGCGCCGCACGGTCATGTACCATGCGGTGGTCTCCTGTGTTAAGGCGTTACGGTATTTTAAGCCCTTGGTTAATCATTGCCAGCAGGACGCGTCCGGCGGCTTCGGCGTCGGATTGGGCGTTGTGGTGGTGGAAGGTGTGGCCGATGTGGGCGGCGAGGGCGTTTAAGGCGTGGCTGGGGAGGTCGGGCCAGGCTTGGCGGCTCAGGGCGAGGGTGCAGGCGTGGCGGAACGGTGGGCAGGCGATGCCGTAGTGGTGGAGAGTGCCGTGGAGTTTTCTCAGGTCGAAGGAAGCGTTGTGAGCGATGACGAGGTCGGCGGTTGTGAGTTGGGCGAGCAGGTCGGTGGCGATGACGGGGAACTCCGGAGCTTCGCGGACGTGCTCGTGGGTGATGCCGTGGATGGTGATGAAATCGTCGCGGAACCAGCCGTGGCCTTTGGGCGGCTTGATGAGCCAATGACGGGAATCGGTGAGCTGGTCGTCCTGGAACACGGCCAACCCCGCGGCGCAGATGCTCACGTCGCTATAGTTTGCGGTCTCAAAATCAATCGCAACAAATTTCATGTCTGTACCTCTTTGAAAAAGGGATCATACTTTAACTGCCAGGTTTTCTCGTCGATGGTGAGGATTCCGCCGATGGGACCGGGGCGGTAGATGGGGATGGGGCCGGTGGGGGATTGGGGGGGGGTGTCGTGGAAGTCGGTGGTGTTGGCCCATTCGTGGATGTGACCTTCGATGATGGCCAGCGGGCGGATGCCGAAGGTGGTGGTGAGATCGGCGAGGAGTTGGGCGATAGCGGGGTAGGCGTAGCCGGGCGGTTGGTTGGGTTTGGAGCGGGCGGGTGCGGGATAGTGGGTGAGAAGGATGAAGCGGCCCTCGGAGAAGGGAGGAGGAGTTACGAGACGTGAGGTGGCCCTGCGTTCCACGTCTTCTTTGAGTTTGTGCGTTTCGGCAATGATACGGGCGGCGACGTCGAGAAGGTCACGATTGGTGGGGAGATCGCAGTAGTTTGGAAAGGCCAGACCGAGGCCGACGATGAGGAGGCTGTCGTAGTGGTGCCCCATGCGCTGAATGCTGGCGGTGATGTCGTTGACGTAATAACGACCGAAGAAGTCTGCGGGGTCGTGGAAGTCGTGATTGCCACGAACCGCGTAGACGGGGTGATCCCATTTCCAGCGGCGAAGCGGTTCAAGATCGGCGGAACTGGGACCGTAGTAGACATCACCGGCGTGAAGGATGGTCACATCGGGAGGAATACAATACAGCGGCGGCTCGCCGTGCGTGTCGGAACATAAAGCGAAGCGATGTGTCACAGGTGGGCTTTTCCATAGTTTGTAGGGCATCAGTGGTCCTTTCATTAAATCGTTAAGTCGTCAAATCGTTCATTATTATTTTGCACCATTTGCGAGCAGCCATTCTTTCGCTTCGTCCATACGAGCGCAGTCTAACGGGGTATAGCCGCCATTGTCTTTGACGTTGATGTCCGCGCCGTTTTCTTTTAACCACTTCATTGCGTCAAGTTTATTGAGCAAGGCGGCCCCATGCATGGGCAGTTGGCCAACATTGTCTCTGGCGTTGATATCCGCGCCGTGTCCCTGCTCTTTTAACCATTGCATCGCTTCAACGCGATTACGCTTGGCGGCCCAATGCATGAGCGTTTGGCCACTTGTATCTCTGATGCTCATATCCGTGCCGTTCGCCATCAACAAATTCATGGCATCGAGATTTCCATGAATGATCGCCCCGATTATGACTGCTTCGCCATTCGGCCATGTTTTAACGTTGACATTCGCGCCATGTTCGATACATAGTTTCATAGCGTCGAGTTGGCCGTTCAAAGTGGCAAAATGCAAGGGCGACCAGCCGAACCTATTTCGAACGTTGACAGCCGCGTCTTGTTCGATGCACCATTTCATGGCGTCGAGGTGGCCGTTTTTGGCGGCGTAAAGCAGAGGCGTCGAGTCGCCGTCGGTTCTGGCGTTTACGTTCGCACCCTGCTCTTTCAACCGCGCAAGTACATCCACGCGGCCATCTTGGGCGGCGTAATGGATTAAGGTTCGTCCACCTTCGATTTTGGCGTGAAGGTTTTCGATGTTGCCGTCGTTTGCCTTCACCCAATCCGCAAACATCGTATCGTTCGTACTCATCGTTTTCTCCTGTAAATATAGTTTCGTTGCTATTTCGCACCGTTGGCGAGCAGCCATTTCTTTACTTCGTCCGTACTTGCGACGGATAACGGCGTTTCGCCATCGTTGTTTTTAGCGTTGATATCCGCGCCTTGTTCTTTTAGCCATGTCAGGGCTTCAAAACGATTAAACCACCGAGCCGCATCATGCATAGGCGTCGTGCCGCTATTGTCCCTGACATTCACATCCGCACCTTGCTCTTTTAACCACTTCATGGCTTTGATGCGGCTATCCGAGGCCGCCCGATGCATGGGCGTCACGCCATCATTGTCCCTGACATTCACATCCACGCCCTGCTCTCTCAGCCACTTCATCGCATCAAGCTGTGCTACATGCATGGGCGTCCGGCCATCTTCGGTCGTGACGTTGACATCCACTCCCTGTTCTTTCAACCATTTCATGGCGTCAAGCTGACCGGCTCCCGCCGCCGTATGCATGAGCGTCCAGCCACCATCGCTCGTGGTGTTTATATCCACGCCTTGCTCTTGCAACCACCTCATGGAATCCACACGACCATAAAAAGCTGCAAAACGCATAGGGGTTCCTTCATATTGGCTCTCGATATTTACGTCCGCACCCTGCTCTTTCAACCACGCAAGCACATCCACACGCCCCTCTGCGGCGGCAAAATGTATTAAGGTTATCGCGTTTCTTATTTTTGCGTTGACATTCTCGACCTCGCCGCCTTTTGTTTTCACCCAGTCTGTAAACATCGTGTCATTTGGTACATTGTTCATCATTTTCTCCTAAAAGGATGTTGTTTGGACCGCAGGAAATCGTGGGCGAGTTGGATGCGAAGTTCCTCGGGAAATGTACAGGGGTCGATGGTGCAGGTGGCTCCGTGAGCCAGCAGAAGTTCGGCGGTGTCGTAATCGCCATTGGCGTAGGCCTCATCCAGCGGCTGATGATCATTGTGGTCTTTTGCGTTCACATCCGCACCATGAGCGAGCAGGGCCTGTACCACATCCTGTTGCCTATCTCTCACAGCGAAATGAAGAGGTGTACCATCACCGTTGGAAAAGTTGGGGTCTGCGCCGGAACGCAGGAGATAGTCGATTATATCCAAATGATGCTCGCCGAAGATGGCATGCAAGAGTGGCGGGCCAAAATAGTAGATCGCGTTGATGTCCACGCCGGCCTCAATGAGCAGTCGCGCGATTTCATCGTCGCCGTCGTAGATGGCGTGCTTGAGTGGCGAGTCACAGCAGGAGATCGCGTTGACGTCCGCGCCGGCCTCGATGAGCAGTCGCGCGATTTCATCGACGCCGTTGTAACATGCGTCGTTGAGCGGACGATTGCCATCATCCGTGCTGCCGTCGGGCTCGCGAGCCTGAGCATTCGGGTCCGCACCATGTGCGAGGAGGAGTTTGACGATCTCTGTTCGCACATGCTCGGCAACACTATTCTCAAAACGTCCGACGGCGTGATGAATCGCCTGATAGCCGTCTCGGTCGAATTTATGCACGGAGGCACCCGTGGCGAGAAGCCGCCGGACCTTTGCGAGATCGCCCGCTTTCACCGCTTTGCAAAGCGCGGGGCGGGGCTTGGATTTTGTGCGACGTTTTGTTCTGCGACGTTTTGGCATGACTACTTTATAACGCACACCACCGGACAAAACCTGTCCGGTGCTACGGTCGCCTGCCGATATTTCTTATTCCGCAAATGTCTTTTGCCACGCCTTGCCCAGTGCTTCCACGTAATCTGCAATTACGACCGCACATTCCGAAGCCATGACATTCATTTGATCTTTATCTGCGAGAATCTTGCTCAACGCGTCATCGGAAAATGGATTGGGCAATAACCTTGCGGCGTTGTAACCGCCCTTTCGCTCGACTTCATGCCCCAAGGTACGCATCTCTTTTTCGAAGCTCTCTTCCTTGCCCTTAAAATTACCTCTGGGCACACAAATATAAAATTCTTTATTATTCTTGAGTTCGTATGCGATCCAAGGTTCCAGCTTAGATATTATGTCGCCCGCTTGACCAGTCACACTCCACCACAGGCAATTCTCCGGCGACCCGGCCAGCGGTTTTATCACAATGGTAGGCGGCAGCTTATCCTGCACTTGCTTCCAGAATATCTCGCCACACTCTTTACGTAATTCGTCGCGAGCATTTGCAATGTCGTTAATGTGACGAATAATGCCGGGGTAACTGCGAAGTAGTTCCTTGACTTGACTCATATACATTTTCTCCATGCGTGGATTACCCAATAATTGTTCGACGACGTTTCGGTACTGCTGCAACGCCTGATTGATATTGACGTGCGGATATGTTTCTTTTAAGCACTTTTCAATCCACGGCAAGATGTGAGATCGGTAAGAAATCCGGTGATAGGCATCCTTGAATTCGCCGCATGTGATGGACTGGTCGCCTTCGCGTGTGAGGTACAACAAAATTCCGTTCTTGCCTTGGTTAATATATTCTCGCCGCAGATATCTGGCATATCTGCTTATCTGTTCGTCCTGTTCCCCAGCATAAATCTTGTTTTCAATGGCGATGGCTCCCCACGGAGATTTGATAAGAATGTCGATCTGGCCATCAGGTATCCGTGTTTCCCTTTCAACTTTAACGTCCGCTGCTAAGTCAAATTCCGCAAGTTGCTGGAGTTGCGTTGACTGACCGTCGTGCCTCTGCGGAGGGATATCCTTCAATGTCTGAAGAAACAGTTCAAGAAACAGCGTCCCGCAATCGTGCCCTGCGATTGGGGACGGATTGAGCAAATGATGCAAATACCGCGTATGCAAACCGGCTTCCTCATGAGCGTTTCGCAGGACGGTGAATATGTTGAACCTGCCCTTGGTGGCTTTCAGGTGTGTTTCCTGCTGTGCCTTGAGCTTGTCGAATTCATGCGGTACGGCAACCAGAGCACGGCGTAAATCCGCAAGCGGTTCTTGCTCTGTAGAATCCGCGAAAGGAGCAACGGTTTCAGCCATCTGTCTTCTCCATCGAATACGAACATCTCATGTTTTCAAAATGTCGGATATTTTGCGAATCGTGTCAATCGTTCCGCATGCGGCACTATTTTTTATTCCTGATGGATGTTCGCAATCGCTCGCCCCGAATTGTGTAATCGCTCTCGGCTGTCCACCGGTTCCAAGACTTCGACCCATCCGCCTTCTGCGCGAACTTCGCGTTCCACTGCAAACATCGCTGCCGTCTTAAACGTTACGATGAGATTTCCGTCTTTTGAGCGTGTCCGCGTTTCTTTATCATTCCATTGGCGATCCCGAACGTACAGCGGAGCATCTTTTGCGATCCGCAGCCGTACTCGTACTTTTTCGCCAGTCGATTGCAGACCTTCGAAATCATCGGCGAGATAGCGTTCCATGAAGTTTGCCGGAAGCTCGAACGCCTCATCCGTCGTCTCCGCACGACTGATACGATTGAGCGAAAACGTCAGAATCGCTTTCCGTTTATGACAATAAGCCACCAGAATCCACCGACGATCTCGCATCAAAAGTCCGTAAGGGTCTATATCTCGCTCACCCGTAAAACCATGATATCCATCGGTATAAACAATCCGCATCGTCTCCCGACCCTCCATCGCCAGCAGCACCACATCCCAAACCTCCTTCTTCACCGCCTGCAATCGCGGCCCGGTAAAATGCACACAGTCCATCAACTCCTTAAACCGCGTCACCTGCTCCGGCGGCAACGTTCCCAACAAATTCTCATACAACCGCTCCACCTGCTGACGCACCGGCGTATCCTCAAACTGTGCCGCCGCCCGCAACGTGAAGAGCAATGCCTGCCGATCCTCCGTATCCACCAGCATCGGCGGAACCTCCGCCACCTCACGAATGTACCGCCACGTCTGGTCTCGACTGTCGAACTCAATCGGCAGCCCACTCTCATCTCGCATTTTGATTAAGTCGCGTCGAATGGTCCGTTCGTTACAACCGAACTTCTTCGCCAATTCGCTGGCGAGGACTTTACGGCCTTTAACGAGCATCCGATGCAACGCAAGCTGCCGCTGCTGAGACGTAAGATCAGTCATTGGAGTACCTCCGTTCAAAATCATTATCGCAGGAGAAAAGCCCAGGGACTTGGGGAATGGGGGGGCAATCCCTGGGCTTATATTCCAGCAACCGTCCGTTATAAAGCTGGCGAATGCCTTCCTTTGCCGGGGCCATCAGGATGGCGGATGCACATGTTGGCCGTCATGGACTTGATGTTGGGGAACGTTTTTCCACAGAACTCGCACACGTACTCACCCGTGGTGTCTCCTTGGTACAACGCATGCTTTCCTCTGCCGGGTCCATCGGGATGCCGGATACACGCGTTGGCCGTCAAGGACCTGGCGTTGGGTGCTGAGGTTCCGCAGTACTTACAATACACTTGCTCTGACATGGGCGTTTCTCCTTAAAAAAGAAAAGAACTCAAGAATCACGGGTTTTCAGCTCAAACAAATACTTGACGACCTTGACCGCATGTACGATCTTTTTATTCGGCATTTTGTATATTTTCTTGGCCAAAGCCTCTTCATCTTCGACGTCTTTGATCTCCACTCTATATTCTCGCAGCAATCTGTCCAGTTCCTCCGCATCATCCTCGTGCACATTTTTTGCCGTTTTCCAGATCACGCCAGCCAGCATTTGGCACTCATTCATCCGCTTCGTATCCGGAACGTGACGAAACCACCACCAGAACTTCACTTTGTAATAGAGCAGTATGACGCCCAGAATGAGAGGCAACGCCAGGATCAAACCGACGATCCCTCCAATCGCATAAAGTGCATATTTAAGAATCACCATGCACCTCTTTCAATGAAATCCGCATCGCATAACCGCATCATAACCACCTCACCGGACAAAACATGTCCGGTGGCGTCTTCGCTTTCGATTCGATAGGAAACAAAGTCAACCTTCCCCCGTGATTGTTCCCACCGGCCTCTCTAAACGGGATCACCACGGGGGAACCATTCCCCCCCCCCCAACGGTTCCCCCCTGGCGATCTTTTTTATAGATGGCCGAGGGAACGCAAACGGAATAGGACTGACTTTCTTTCGTGAGAAAAAAACTGAGTGGGTCGTGGGGGAGGCTGGGGAGGCTATCCGATATTAGGCATCCGCGTTATCATCCGGACTTCCAAGCGGCGAGATGGAACTGCACAAGGAACGGCCCGATGTTTGATATTATTCAGGTTGATAGTCGGTATGCGGTGGTGCCGGAGCAGTTGGGGACGAAACGTAAATTCTGGTTTCGTGATGAGCGGAACCGAATTATGCTTTTCAAAGCTGAGGAACGTGGAACCGGTGAAGATTGGGCGGAGAAAATTGCCTGTGAACTATGTAAAGAGCTGGCGTTGCCGCATGTGCATTATGAGCTGGCGATAAGCGATGATGTGCCGGGCGTTGTTTGCGAAATCTGCGCGAAGCCGCCGGTGTCGCTCTTTCTTGGCAATCAGTTGTTATGGCTGCTCGATTCTCGATACCCCATAGATAAAAACAAATACAAAGTGAGTGAGCACACTGTTGATGCGGTAGTCGAAGCCTTGGCAATTCTGCCGCCGCCGCCGGAGCCGTGGGGAGCCGATATGCCTCCGGGGATCAAGACCGCGTTGGACGTTTTCATCGGATACGTCATGCTCGACGCATGGGTTGCCAATCAGGACCGTCATCATGAGAATTGGGGTGTTTTGGCAAACCCTCTTTATTTGGCTCCGACTTTTGACCACGGAGCATGTCTCGCTCGCAACCTCAGCGATGATGAGCGTAAAGAGCGGCTCACCACCAAGGACAAGAACCGGCGTATTCCTGCATTCGCCCAACGTGCAAAGTCGGCATTTTACGCCTCAGACAATTCCGGAAAAACGTTGACCACCATTGAAGCGTGGCGGGCCTTCTCGCTTCGGAGTCCCACAGCCTCTATAATCTGGAAAGACCGTCTGCGGGCGGTCGAGGAGGCGAGAGTCGAGCAGTTGTTGGCTGAGGTGCCGCCGCATCGGCTTTCGCCGGTTGGGCGAGAGTTTACGCTTCAGTTGCTGCTTGAGAATCGGCGGCGTCTGCTTGAGGATGAGTTATGACAAATCAATCTATTTTTATCGCCTGGCGCAGCCGTAACGAGAACGACGACGGCCAATGGGGACCGGTCGGACGGCTGGACCGCGTACCGGACGGCTACCGTTTCGTCTACACCCGTGGTGCGAAAATGCTGCCGGGCTTCTCGCCGTTTCCAGGTATGGACGATCTGAACGCTGAGTACATCTCCGACGAACTATTTCCGCTTTTCACCAACAGGCTGCTGGCGAAGTCTCGCCCGGAATATGAAGCGTTCCTGCGGTGGAGCGGCTTTGACGGCTTTGATCGCAATAACCCGCCGGACCCCATCGCCTTGCTGGGCGTAACCGAAGGTCGCCGGGCCACGGATTCTTTGGAACTGTTCACCTGTCCGCAACCTGATGAGAGCGGATGCTTCGTGAGTAAATTTTTCCTGCACAGCATCCGTCGGATGCCCGCGCCGGCAAGAGAGCGGCTCAATACGCTGAAAACGGGCGATTCGCTGGGTTTGATGGTTGACTTTCAGAACCGCCACGATCCTTACGCGGTCGCGGTGCGGACCTGCGATGACTATGACCGTTACATGATTGGCCATGTGCCGCGATATCTTGCCCGTGACGTTCTTTTTCTGATTTACCGATGTGCGGTGAAAAATATCCGGCTGACGGTCGAGCGTGTCAACGAAGACGCACCGATGCAGCAGCGGTTGCTCTGTCGCATGAATGCATGTTGGCCGGCGGGATACCGTCCGTGTGCTGGTGAGGAATTTAAGCCGCTACCAGTCCATCAGTTCCAAGGGACCAGCGAAATGGCTTTTCAGGGAAGTTAGCCGTTCCCGGTCCCTGCCGTCGCGACGTTGGCCCTCCCTCCCCTCCACAGTTCGCCCACGTCGCGTTCGTGGCGGCGAGGTTGGCCTGACCTACCATTCGCCCGGTCGTTGCGCCCGTGTTCGCCCGCTTTGGCGATGTTCGCTACGCGCAACAAACAAATAACGGGAGGGCAACCGTTCCCCCTAGCGTCATGTGCTGAATCTCTTTCCAAGTACCTACGCCCTCCCCTCCCCCTTTGCGGCTTGGATCATGGCCGAAATACCGGCGCGGATGTCCCCGCCGATCATTTGCTTTCCGCCTTGTTCGCCGCCTGTACCATCGCTAAAATTCCTGACTTAAGCACCGCTGGTAGCGTCGGCCACGCCTCCACAATCACGGCCAAGTCCGCGCTACCTCCTGCGCTACCTTCTGGTGAAGAAATGCTCGATTTTTCCGAGGATTCCGCGACTTGGCTACGGGTTCGAGCCCCGTCGCCCTCGTTATTGTCGATTGGCACATTTGATCGCCGATTGGCGTTTTTCCCCGACAAAACTAAAGGTTTCTTCTTTCCCCTCTGGGGGCCGATGGATGCCGAACGTTGCCCGTACAAGCCGATGTTTGCTACCTTCTGTGCTACCCGCTTGCTCTTCCCAGTCCCCACCGCATTCGGGAACGCCTTCAATTCCCAGGCTCGCAAGCCCGTCCCCAGTGCTACCTTGTAGAGCAACTGATATCGCTCTGGCACTGCAGCCAGTAATCGTCTCAATTCCTCTTCGGTAATTGCTCGTCGCCCTCGCCGTACATCTTCCGATACGTCCAGTTTTTCAAGCTCGCCGATAGGGTTGGCTTCCATCCGTTTGCGTTTGACACACCAAAGACAGAACGCTCGCACTGCTCCAAGGTAGTGATTCTTCGTCGTGGGCGACATAGGGGTCGGATTTTCTTTCGCCTGCTTCAGGAGTTTTTTGTCCTTGGCGTTATGTCCATACTCTCCCATTGCCTTCTCACGCCAATCCGCGAAGGAATCTGCGTCGATGTCTTCTAGCAGTTTCCACCGACATTCCTTGACCAGCCTCTCCATTCGACCTTCGACAGTGCGAACATAGCCCTTCGCCCGTCTCAGTTGTCGAAGATCGTTGATCCAATCGCCAACATGCTCCGAGAGTGGACGGTGTCGATGCTCGGCGTAGGGGTCAGTCAGCCCCTCTTTTTTCTTGGCACGTTCCTTATTGTATCGCGTCAGCATTGCCTGCGAAGCAGCCTTGTCGGTGTAGGCTTTGATGCGTATGGTCTTTCGGCCAATGCGATCACACACCATGTATGTTTTGTTACGTTTTTCGAGCCAAGCCATATTTCACCTCACTTCGTCTTGCTTATCTTTGTCTTCGTTGGCTGGACGACGATTTCCAGCCCAAGGGCATCTGCCAATCTTTCCAAATTATCCACACTCACACCAGCTTCGTTGCTCCTCAGTCGGGAAAGTTGGCTTTGTGTGATGCCTGTTTCTTTCCACAGCCGATACCGCGTCTTGTCGCTGGCGTTGATGGCTTTCCTTATTTTATCTAAAATTTTACTCATGTTAATTATTTTACTTGATACTTTCATTGAATGCAAGTATTGCGTTCTCTTCACCACAATTCTGCCTATCACGTAGGCCCTCGGTTATGCACTTCGTACAAATACTCTCCTCGCCCTTTGCTGTTGTGTTTGGCGTTCGGCAATTTCGATAGCACTGATTCAACGGGTGTCATACGCCCCTCCTTCCGCCTTCTCAATCCACGTCTCCACCGTTTCACGTTTCCAGAGACGCACCTTGGCACCCTTGGAAATATCTGGAGGGGGGAATGTCCCCTCCGAAATCCACCGATCCAACGTGCGCTCCCCAATCGGAACGTAGTGCTTGCGAATCAACGCCTTGGTCAACAAGGCAGGTACTTCTTCTGGTCCGTTTGGAACCTTCTTAGACATGCGTCTCCCCCTTCCTCCCCACGATTCGGACTGCCGGGCATCCTGCCGTGATCCAGTCCATGATTTCCCGCCGACGCCAACGGACCAATGCTCCGATCTTGACGGGAGCGGGCATCTTCCCAGCATCCCTCAGGCGATGGATGTGCCTCGTCGAACAAGTACAAAAAGCGGCAACGGCTTTTACATCCAGTAAGCCCAGGTTCGATTCTTGCGTAGGTGATAGCATCACGACCGTTATTCTCCTGCCACCGAAGGGTCTGCCCACGAAGTGGCTGGACAGCATCACCTTGTCTCCCGGATAGGTTTTTCGTCTATCGCAGGCGATTCGCTGAATGACCTTGGTGTGATCACTTCTATCACCATCCAAATAGGACTGTGATCCATTGCTGTACTTCATTTCTAATAGCTCTACCTTTTTATCCGTATCTATCCTTCATAGCATCATATTATTATAACTCTTCTTTAATCTCTTCCTTATCATTAGCATTAGCATCATAGTCTATATCTTCTTTTCTCTAAGTTACCCTGCCGGAGTAGGAGGGGGGATGGGGGAGGGGGGGGAGTCGCCATCGCCAAATATAGCCACGACTGGAGTGCGTTTTCACGTCAAGCTCGCTCGCGTGGAACCATCAGTTTTTTTACGTCGGACAGCCTCCAATCTTTGCATAGGTAAACTTGCCGCCCTGCCATAACCGCATCAGGTTGATATGCACTTCGCCTCGCGGAATCATGGCCGTACACCGCAGGGAACCTTCTGCCAATTTCAGAATCTCGTTTGGCTTGGGCATTCTGGCTTCCAACTTGGTCGGAGGAGAAGGTATTAAGTCGTCGTCGTGATGATACTGCGTCACAATCACCGGCCCATCGGTCAGCCGTAGGTACCATTCGGCGAGGTCATACCGTTTGTCGGAAAATCGGCGACTGCTTCCTCTGCGAACGATGCGGACTATGGGCTTTGCGTAGCGATTCGTTTTGTATATTTCCGCAACCATACGGATGTGTTCGATACCCCCGAAAGTCGTAAGCCTGAACTCGAAAGTCGTAAGGTTAGAGCATTTTTCACTCGCCCGTAGCGTTTTGGAGCCCCGCATGGCAATGCGGGGCTTTGGCTCTCGCTTCCTGCGCATGTCATTACGCCACGACCACATGAAAAATGCTCTAGCCCCGAAAGTCGTAAGCTACCGACAGACCTTACGACCGAACACTTGCCTGACGACTTGGCCGCCAAGGTCGCCGATTTACCTAAGCGAATTTTGCCAGATCAGTTACGGAAGCTCATCTGTAGTCTTTGCCGGTGGCAGCCACTGAACTCGATGCAGTTGTCCCTTTTGCTTGGTCGCCAGCGGGAGCCCTTGGTCCGCGACTATCTCAAGCCCATGATTGATGCCGGGCAACTCACCTACACCATCCCCGACATGCCAAACCACCCCGACCAGACTTACACAGCTTCGCCTGCAGAGGACGGTGAGTAACCGCCCTTCCCGCCCTCGCAGCCTGCGACGATAGCACCGCAGGCGGGAAGTTGTGGGCCCGCCCTTCTCCCGGACAGTCCGAGCAACCTCCCGCCGTGGAATGGTTGACTACGATCTATACGCATGAGGTCGCCAAATCCTGCGCAAAGAGCATCTCTGCGTGAAAAATATTCCAAGCGGCATTCCAGTCACAAGTGATATCACTTTGTCCCGTGCGCCTGATGTATTACGATACTTCATAAACCAATGCAGTAACGTGAGATGCTTTGTTTGACAATGTTCGCAAGAACCGTGCCCCGAGTCTGTGAGTTGTTTGAGGAGAGCTTATGAATGGGACTCCGAACCATGAACTGCCGTCTGACGATTGTGGCATCGAGAGTTACTGCGTGGCTGCGATCGGCACACTGTTTGACCTGTGCTCGGGCAACCCCTTGTGATAGTCACGCCAGCAGTGTGATTGGGACCAGCAGCGGCACGGCGCGGCTCGGCGAGGTTATCTCCAAAATCAGCCGATTGATCGGCTGGACTTTTTCGCCGGCTTTGATCTTCACTTCGGCGATGTTGACGTTGTCCGCCCCACGTCCCCATTTGGCTATGAGGTTGGTCTTGCCCGAGATGACACTAAAACCCTCCGGGAGCAGCCAGCGGAGTTCGTAGCGGTTATAGCTCACGCAACGCGTGTGAGTGACGGTGACTTTCAGGGCGATTTCGGCATTGGGCTGGATTTGGGGCGGGCCGTCGAATTCGATCAAAGCTTTGGTGCAGGCGGTTTCGTAGGTGAAGGAATGGCGGGAACGGGTCAGGACGCTTTTGATGAACGAGTCGCCCATGAAGGATGCGGGATCGACTGTTGTGGTTTCGACTGGCTCGTTGACGATTTCGATTGCGGGCGTGGACTTCAGGCCGGGGTAGGTGGTGACGGGCAGCAGTTTCATGACGCTGTCGGTCAGTTCTGTGCATGAGCCGGGGAACCAGGCGCTGCCGAGTATGACGGCGATGGTGATGATTCTGTCGCCGATGTAGGCTTGCCAGTCTTGAGGGATTCCTTTTGTGCCGTTCATGATGCCGAGGATGGCGCCGACGGTTGCGCCTGTGCAGTCGGTGTCGTCTCCGCAGTTGATAGCGGTGAGCATCGACTTTTTGAAATCGCCCTGGCCGTAGAGGAGGCCTAGGACGACGTAGGCGACATTTGCGGGTGCCTGGAACCAGCCCAAGTCCTCGCTGTCTTTGATGAGTGCTTCGCGGGCCTCCTGCCATGTTTTTCCGTTTTTGTAGTGGTCCATGACGAGTTTGACGCTACGGGCGACGTGGCAGTCTGCCGGGATTTTTGAAAGCCCGATGGCAAGGAGGGTGTTCAGGTCGTTGATGACGAAGGCAGAACTTTGAATCGCGGCGACGAAGACGGCGGCGAAGGTTCCCTCGCCAAAACCGTGGTCGACGGAAGCATCTTCGAAGGCAAAGTTGATCGCCGACTCGGGCATGGCGGGGTAGAGACATGCCCAGATTTCGGTGCGGATCCAGGCACCGTTGGAATTCCTCCACAGGTGGTTGTCGATTTCGCCGGACAAGGGCGGAATGATGCCCATTCGCATGTTCGCTTTGCAAACCCCATATTCGTTCCATGGCGGTCCGATGTAGGTGAGCCAGTATTCGCCGAGGATTTTGGAGTTGAGGTTCTGCGGTCCGACTTCGCTGATGGCTTTGAGCCAGACGAGTTGCAGGTCGAGGTCGTCGTTGGGGAGCGGAGCGCCTTTTTCGTGTGTGAAGCCGGTGGCGTTGTTCGTGCATTTCTGGCCTTCGAACGGAGCGCCCATGGTTCCGCCGATGTTTTTGCCGAGCCAGCATGCGTAGATCTTGTCCCTGAGGAGTTCTTTGTTGATTTTCATTTTTAGCCTTTCTTCTCTAGCGAACAGCCGGGCATTGTATCTCGGAACACTACGGTAACAACCTGCGATGAACAAAATACTGGACCCTGCGGTTACACTGCTCTGTGTCAGTTTGGCGGGCGAGTGGAACGGTGAACACTACAAGCTCGTGGCGGCGGTTATTGAGGAACGCTGATGATCCCGGCGGCAGACAAAAAAGAGATTTTTACGATTGGGCACTCCAACCATGAACTGGCCCAGTTCGTCGCCCTTCTGCAGCGGCATCGAATCAGTGCCCTCGCTGATGTGCGGTCTCAACCCTACAGTCGGTTCCATCCTCAGTACAATCGAAAGGCACTGGAAGCGTTCTTTAACGAAATCGGCATCCGTTACGTCTTTCTCGGTGTCGAGCTTGGTGCCCGGCGCAATGAGCGCGAGTGTTACGTTCAAGGCAGGGCTGATTACCGCGAAATAGCGAAGTTGCCGATCTTCAATCACGGTCTCGAAAAAGTTCGAAAAGAAGTGGAAACGAATCGAATCGCGCTGATGTGCAGCGAAAAGGATCCGATTACCTGCCATCGGAACATTCTCGTCTGCCGCCACTTGCGATGCCCTGAGATCAGCATCTCGCACATTCTGAAAGACGGTTCTTTGGAATCGAACGAAGCTGCCGAGACAAGACTCTTGAAACTCGTGGGTCTGCATGAACATGACCTGTTCGTCAACAGGCAAGAGCTGATCGAACAGGCATACGACCTTCAAGGAACGTCCATCGCTTACATGTGATTGGGGTCTGTGGGCAGGCTGGTTGTCGGTTCGATGGCCGACCGTACCAACATCAGAACCGCCTGTTGCACATTCGCCGGTATCCGCCCCCAAACCTCGGCCAGCCATTGAAGGTCGGGGTTTCGCGCGCCGTCTGGCGCGCCGCTTCCTTCACAACCCTCGAATTTCCTCGTAGAATCTGAGGAAGTTCGATTCCTGTCCCGAGCATCCCCGACAAGAGCAAAACCGCCATTTTCCCCTTGTTTTTCAGCATATTTCGTGTCTTTTCCAGAAATGTAATTACCTCCATTTCCGCCCGTTTTCACCTCTTTATTCAATTACTTCGCATAAAAAGGAACTCCGCATAATGGTAATTAACGTGAGTTCGACATAAGGTCGCCGTGCATGGCCACGGTGTTCATTGTGAGCAAGAGGATCGTCTTACGTCGAACTGACGTTATTTATTACAATCAGCACGCTAGAATAACCAAGACCTCGTCCAGGAGCATCATGGGCATCTACGACCGCGACTATTACCGCTCTCCCCCAACCCCCTCCCACGCACGTACCGGCCTGAGCCGGGCCGGCATGTGGTCCATCACCACCTGGCTCATCATTCTCAACGTCGCGGTCTTCCTGATCCAGGCCTTCATCATCGCATCCCGGCAGAATCAGCTCCTGCGCGCCGGCATCCCCCTCCGCTTCGCCCGCCCAGCCTTCAGAGATCCCGTCCTGTTCTACGGCGCCTTCACCATCCATGACGCATTCCTCCACTATCAATTCTGGCGTGTCATCATCTGCCAGTTCCTCCACGCCAATCTCTGGCATCTCCTGGTCAACATGGTCGGCCTGTACATCTTCGGCCCCATCGTCGAACTCAACCTCGGACGCTGGCGTTACAGTTTCTTCTACCTCCTCTGCGGTATCGCCGGGCCCGTGATGTACACCCTTCTCTGGGCCGCCGCCAGGGACACGCCGCTTGTGGGCGCCTCCGCCGGCATCTTCGGCATCCTCCTCGCCGCCGCGTACCTCGCACCCGATCGCCTCATCTACGTCTACTTTTTCGAAGTGCGGCTCAAGTATTTCGCCTGGGTCATGATGGGCGTCGCCGCTTACACCGTCCTCTTCCACGGCCAAAACGCCGGCGGACAAGCTGCCCACCTCGGCGGCGGCCTCCTTGGCTGGCTCCTCATCCGCTTCCGCGGCGTGCGGAGGAAGAAGCCTGTAGCCAGTGTAGTGACTCACAATTAAGCGATCTTATAAAATCGCGTGTTTTGGCTCGTATCGCAGGTTTTCGCCTGTCGCTCCCTGATGGTCGCGGCTCTGATAAGATGGCATCTATTTGAATCACTACACGAGCTTCTGGCTTCTACGATATACTCAACAGCTTCGCGTCCTTCACAGGAGTTCCCATGCGTATCCTCGTCACCGGCGGCGCCGGATTCATCGGCTCCAACCTCGCTAAAAAACTCGAAAATGACGGTCACCAGGTTGTCGTCCTCGACAACTTCTCCTCCGGCAGTTTCCCCAACCTCATCGATTTCCACGGCGACGTCATCGCTGCCGACTGCAATGCCTTCGCCGCCGATGACGATCCCTGCCCCCGCTGCGACGCCATCTTTCACGAAGCGTCCATTACCGATACGACCGTTACGGATCAGTTGAAGATGATGCGTAACAACGTCGAGGGTTTTCGCCGCGTGCTACACTGGGCCGCTCGGTGGAACGCTCGTGTCATCTGGGCCTCCTCCGCTTCCGTTTATGGTAACCTCCCCGCTCCCAACAAAATTTCCGACAAGCCCAATCCTCTCAACGTCTACGGCTATTCCAAGCTCGCCATGGAACGCCTCGCCCACCTCTGGGCTCAGGAACACACCATGCGTCCCATCATCGGGTTGCGATATTTCAACGTTTATGGTTCCGGCGAAGCGCACAAAGGCAAATTCGCCAGCATGATCTATCAACTCGCCCAGCAGATGAAGTCCGGCAAGCGCCCCCGCATCTTCACCGCCGGAGAGCAGAAACGCGATTTCGTCTCCATCGAAGACGTCATTCAAGCCAATCTCCTGGCCCTCCATGTCGATCATCCGCCCGACGCCGCCGTCTTCAACGTCGGCTGCGGCAGGCCGCACTCCTTCAATCAAGTCGTCGCCGGCCTGAACGCCGCCCTGGGCACCAGTCTCGCCCCTGATTACTTCGAGAACCCCTACTCGTTCACCCAGGACCACACCGAAGCCGACCTGAGCGACTCCCAGAAAATCCTCGGCTACGCTCCCAAATACACCGACATCATCGCCGGCATCCGCGCCTACCACGAATCCGGCCGCCTATAATGAAACGCTATTCCATATAGCCCCGGCTTTAGCCGGGATCGGCCTCCGATTAACAAATTGTCGCGGTTCATCCGAGCTAATCCCGGCTAAAGCCGGGGCTATATGGGTTCATCAGAGGTCTCACATGCTTTCGCTCCGCCACCTGCTCCTTGTCTTGTCACCTTGTCTCCTTGTCACCTTGTCATCGTTCCTTGCCGCGCAAACTCTCCCCTCCCCCAAAGACGCCACCGCAGCTCTTGCCGCCCATCTCGCTGCGCTGAAAGAGACGCGAACGCTGCAAGCGAACTTTATCTGCGAGAAGCGTCTTGCCGCTCTCGATACGCCGCTCATCAGCCGCGGCCACGTTCTGGTCCGACGAGGTGATCCGCGTGAAGGCGAGGGCGCCCTCCGCATCGTCACCGAAACGCCTTACTTTTCCGAGCTCATTCTCGCCAAGGGCAAACTCCTGGCACGTTCCCAGCACGAAACCGAATGGACCAAAACCAACCAGCCCACCCGCCCCGGCCTCACCACCGTCCTCTCCCAGCTCGGCGGATGGTCCGCCAGCGATACCGGCAAAATCACCGACATGTACACTATCAGCACCAGCACCGCCTCAATCCCCGCCTCTCCCAATGGCACCGTTCAATCCGCCGCCGCCGATGTGTTCACCCTTACTCCCACCAACAAAGACCTCCTCCGCGTCGTCAAGCAGATCACCTTTGCCGTCGATCGCGCATCGCATCACCTGTTGTTCCTCCAGATGAGCACTCAGCAGGACGACGCCACGCGCTATTGGTTTTACGACATCAAGGCCAATGTTCAATTTCCTGCCGACGCATTTGTTCCCACAACCGTTCCCACAACCGCTCCGAGTGCCAAATCATGAAACTCACCTTGTCACCCTCCCCCCTGCTCTGTCACCTTGTCACCTTGTCACTTCTATTGGTTATCACCGGCTGCACTGCCACCACGCCCATCGCCGCCCTGAGCCCCGAAGCCCAGCGCGTGTCTCAATCGTTAGATTTTTGGCCGAGCATCCCCGCCGACGGCCCCAGCCTCAAACGCTCCTTCTTCACCACCATCCACATCGCCGGCCGCCGCACCACCGCCTCCGGCATCCTCGATTATCACAACCCCCGCGACTTCCGCATCATCGTCGTCACCGAAGTAGGCAATGTCCTCTTCGACGCTCGCATCAACTGGGCCGGTGTTACGGTCCTGCGTACCATGCCCGGCCTCGACGCGTCCATCGTCGCCATTCTCGTCAATGACCTCTCACGTGCCATGCAACTCCCCGATTCTCTCGACGGCCTCGTCCTGGCACGCGACCAGTTCATCCTCCGCCGCACTGGCTCGGACACCTTCCGTTACACCTGGACCTTCGATGCCGTCACCGGCCGCCTCAAAACCACCGAGATCGCCATGGGCGCCTTCGACACGCTCCGCATCGAGTATCTCCGCTACGACTCCCGCGGCTGGCCTGAGGAAATCACCCTCATCCGCAAGGCCCGCTTCTATAACATCACCTTCACGTTCACCGACGAAATGAAAGAAGCCAGAAGCCAGTAGCTTTGCTACAATGCGACCATGACGACCGTCGACGAAAAACTTCTTTCGCTGCTCCGGCAAAAATCACCCGCCGAGCGAACCATCCTCGCCAGCAATATGTTCACCTCCGCCCGCGAAATGCTCCGCGGTTTCCTGAAGCAGCAGCACCCCGACTGGACGCACGATCAGATACAAGCCGAACTCCGCAGGAGAATTCATGGATCAACATGAACTGCTGCGTTATGTCGCTTCAACGCTCGATCGTCTGAAAATTCCCTATTTCGTCACGGGATCGTTCGCCGGCATTCTCTACGGCCCTTTCCGCATGACCAACGACCTCGATGTGGTCATCGACCTCCGATTCGATCAGATCGATGCCTTTCTCGCGGCATTTCCCCCTGCTGAATTTTATGTCGAGCGTGACGCGGTCGTGGATGCCGTCAGGAATCGTTTCCAGTTCAACGTCCTGCATCAAACCAGTCTCGCCAAGGTCGATTTCATCGTTGCCGAGGGTTCCTCGCATCAGCGTGAAGCATTCCGCCGCATACGCCGCATCCGAAGCACCGTCGATTACGACGTTACCTACATCTCTCCCGAAGACATCATTCTCAACAAGCTCCGCTTTTACCAGGAAAGCGACTCGCAAAAACATCTGCAAGACATCGTGGGCATTCTCAAAACCAGTGGCAACTCCCTCGATCTCGCCTACATCGAACAATGGTCCGATTGGCTCGACGTCCTCCGCTCATGGCGAAAGGTGCAGCAACTTGCAAAAGAGGCCAATCCATGACCCATCTCGACTACGCTTCCGAATCTCTTGATCCGCGGGGGACTCGTTTGGATCGCGTTTTTTTTCGCGTTGCTAAGATTTGTGCCATTCTTCCGATGGCTATTGGGTTGACGATTTTGGTGCTCTATTACTTTTTTGATTGGGATTTTTTGGTACCTGTCGGCGGGCTCATGCTGTTCGTTGGAACTTTCATCATTCTCACAGGGATAGGTTTGACTATCACCTGGTGTATTCGACAATATTTTGCCGCGAAACGTCTGGGGATTCCTGTACGCTGGCGGACCGGGGTATTCCTTACGTTTCTCCTGTTGGCTAATTTTCCCGTTGCGTTTTTCTGCCTCGCTGTTGGTGGTTATCTCGTCGATTCCCATGTGAGCGTTTGTGTCTCCAACGAAACCGCTGACGATCTTACTAACGTCACGGTTCGTGCGGCGTGGTTTAGCAGGTCCATCGGTACCATCAGGCCGGGCAATTCACGTTACGTCGACATAAGACCCACGCACAGCAATGTCATCCGGATCCGTGTTGAACAGGCTGGCGATTCCAAAGAGCTCGCCACGCCAACTCCGTCGCACAAAGACTACCTTCTCAAAACCCATGTAAAGCCCGGGCTCGAACTTGAGTCTGAGTTTGTTTATTGGTCCCGCTGATTAGAGCATTTTTCACTCGCCCGTAGCGCTTTGGAGCCCCGCATGGCAATGCGGGGCTTTGGCTCTCGCTTCTTGCGCATGTCATCACGCCACGACCACGTGAAAAATGCTCTAGCCAAACGCTCTCTGACGGTCGCGTCTCGGATTGATGAAACGTCAGAGCTGCAATCGTAAGATTGCAGTTCATCGGCGAGATGCCGATGCCACGTCACTGCAATCTTACGATTGCAGCTCTGTTTTGCGGGTTACTTGTTGCGGTGCAGCGCTTCGAGGTCTTCGGGGGAGGCTTTGCCCAGGACGAAGTTTTGCACTTCGGGGTTGGGGTTGGTGCGGATGGCGTTGGGGGGGCCTTCGGCGATCACTTTGCCGCGGGAGAGCATCACCATGCGGTCGGCGACCTTGAAGGCGGAGGTCATGTCGTGCGTGACGATGATCGAGGTCACATGCAGTTCGTCGTTGAGCTTGAGGATCAGTTCGTTGATGACGTCGGAGCGGATGGGGTCCAGGCCGGTGGTGGGTTCGTCGTAGAGGACGACTTCGGGGTCGAGCGCGATGGCGCGTGCGAGTGCGACGCGTTTTTTCATGCCGCCTGAGAGATCGGCGGGCATTTTGGACTCGGTGCCGGAGAGGCCGACCATGGCGAGTTTGTCGGCAACGATGGCGCGGATTTGCGAGTCGTTGTGGTCGGTGTGTTCGCGGAGCGGGAAGGCAATGTTTTCAAGGACGTTGAGGGAATCGAAGAGGGCGGCGCCCTGGAAGAGGAAGCCGAAGCGTTTGCGGATCGGTTCGAGATTGCGTTCGGAGAGGTTGTCGATGCGTTGGTTGCGGAAGAAGACTTGTCCGGAGTCGGGGCGGAGGATGCCGACGATGTGTTTGAGGAGGACGGATTTTCCGGTGCCGGAGGGGCCGAGGATGACGACGGACTCGTGGTCGTGGATATCGAGGTTGAGGCCGTCGAGGACGACGTTGCGGCCGAAGGACTTGCGGAGATCGACGAGCCGGATGAGACAAGATTGCATCAGAACATTCCTCCACCACTGGGGGCGAGGGCATTCATGAGCACGGCGACGAAGAAGTTCATCACGAGAATGGTGATGAAGGAGAGAACGAAGGATTCGGTGCAGGCGCGTCCGACGCCTTGTGCGCCCGGTCCGCATTTGAAGCCTTTGTAGCAGGCGATGGAGGCGATGGCGGCGCCGAAGAAAAAGGCCTTGATGAAGCCGGTGTTGATGGTGTAGAGGTCGAGTGCTTCGCGGGTGTGGAGCCAATATTCGGCGTTATCGACGGCGTTGACCTTGACGGCCATCACCCAGCCGCCGGCCATGCCCAGAACATCGGAAAAAACCGTGAGAACCGGCGTCATGATGAGGCAGGCAACGAAGCGAGGAACGGCCAGTGCGCGTGTGGGATCGGTGGCCATGGCGCGGAGCGCGTCGATCTGTTCGGTAACACGCATCGTACCGAGCTCGGCAGTGAGAGCACCGCCGACACGCCCGGCAAGCATGACCGCGGTAAGAACCGGGCCGATCTGCTTGACGACGGAAATATTGATGACCGAACCGATCCGCCCGGCAAGTCCGATCGATTGGAACTGTGGCAATGCTTCAATGGCAAGAACAGCACCGATGAAAGCTCCGGTAATCATGACGACGGGAATGGAGAGCGTGCCGATGTCGAACATCTGGAGGAGCAGTTGTCGTCGAGCGAATCGCCCGGGGCCGCGGAAAGTCCAGTAGAGAATCGTGCCGACGAAGCAGAGGTAATCGCCGAGCGTTTCGACGGCGGCGAGTGCTTTAGCGCCCAGTTGTTCGACAAATTTCAAAGTGACACCTGTGTTGGACGAAGTCGCCCTCTGACGGAATACAACTTGTTGGGGGGCGAAACAACATCAGGGCCGCAATCGTAAGATTGCGGACCAATAACCGCAATCTTACGATTGCGGCTCTGATAGGAACATTGTTGATGTCACCCTCAATAGCCCCCAGCTCTGCCGGGGGCTAACAGTTGCGGCACGAAATCTACGGCATTTTCAGCGGCACGGTCGCGGTAAGTTCGTCAAAACCGATCAGCCGCACTTTGAGCGTGACCGTAACATCTTTGGCTGTTTTGAGATTGATGCTGGCTGGTACTCCGCCGGAGTACTCGCAGAGGCCGCCTCAACCAAATTCCATTTTGCCAAGGGACGTCGATTTGCCATCGACATTGAGAGTGACCTCCGGCGGTTTTGTTCGGTCGTACGCAGGCAAATAAGTTTCACCTGCCTGGCCCTTGGTGCGGAGCGTCTCAGGGTTGATGTTGACTTTGCCCTTGACCATTGCGGCCTGGAATTCGAGCACCTTGGGTCCGCTCAGGGTCAGGGTTTGCTTGGCTCCAGCCTTCACTTGCAACGCCGGCATCTCGTTCCCGGAAACATACATCCACTGCCCTTGCGGCCGCGATTTATCTTGCGATGGCGTGTACAGCCTCGCCGCCAGCATCGTATAAGCACCTGGAATGATCTTGACCGATTCTCCCGCTTTGCCGTTAAGTGTCACGTTGAGGTTGGCGTCAGAGGAGGTCATGATAATCTGGCCGCAGTATTTTGGTGGTGCGATGACTTCGAGATTTGCCGTGGCGCCGGCATAGGGGAGAACCGTTAATTCACTGCCGTCTTTGGCAAGATTCTGGATCTCGAAAATCCCGCCGGGTGTGCTGATGTATTTGGAGAGCGGCTGCACGAGATATAGTTTTTTGGCGGTCTTATAGCTGTCGACAAATTCTATGGGCTTACCGATGACGATGCCGTCTTTGTCGCTGGTGTAAAAGCCGTCCATGTTGGCGTCGAAGATGGCGATGGTGGATTGGGGGGAGGAGCCGATTTTGCCGGTTTGGACGCCAGCAGGCCGGAGCATGCCCTGCGTGGTAACGCATTTCTTGACTTTGGGATCGATGTACAAGGAGAAGGAGTAGCCTTCGCCACTGAGGAGGTACTTCCGTCCCTTGTCGAGCGTGAGTTCCATGGGTTTGGCGCTTGCGTCTGAGCCGAAGGTGAACGACTGCGCAGTGTTTTTGAGGAGCAGTTTGCTCTCCACCTCGACGATCGTGCCGAGTTTTTGGTTGTCGGGGGCCTTGGGCGGCGTTTCGGTTTGCACGGTGTATTCGATCCCGCCAAGCGTGAACGTCGTCGTGGGTTTCTCGTCTCTCAGGACAAACTGACCCGGAAACGCGCCACCCAAAGCATTCGACGGCGGAACGTACGTGGTATCGGCAGGAATCGCGGTGGTAACCAGTGGAACCTTGATCGGCCCGGCAGCCCACAGTGGCGTGGCAATGGCCAGGACAACACCGAGAAGAACCGTTCGCCTGGAGTGAGACACCATAAAATATCCTCCACGAAAGGGCGTGCTGGATGTTGCGTCACATTAGCGCATGTTGGCTGTTGTCTGTCAAGATCAATTCGCGGAACCGTGGAGTTGGACCATGGCGAACGCATATGACCATCAGGGCCGCGACCGTCAGGGAGCGTTTGGTGCGGATGGGGCGGGTTCGAGAAAGGTAAGGGGCGAAGAATCGCTGGGGAGTTGGAGGAGGTAGGTGCGGTCGATCGGGAGGCGGCCGAGGTTGAAGGCGGTCAGGAGAGCGGGGGCGAGATCGAGATGAGCAGCGGCCCATTGGGTGAGCAGGGTTTTAGTTTGGGTCGAGTCCTGGGAGATGTAGCCTTCGGCGAGGGAGAGAGTGTGGATGGAGGAGGGTTGCAAACGTGCAAGGGTGGCGGTGCGGGTGGTGCAAATCAGGCAGGAACGCGGGGGAAGCGAGGCTTCCAGGCGGGAGAGGCGATCAAGCGTGTTCGGGGCAGGAACGTCAAGCGTGAGGCGGGCGTCTTGCAGGAAAAATTCGCGAGGCGTGGCAAAAACGGGGAAAAGGGCTGCGGTTTGCTCGGCGGTGGTATTTAAGGTGTAGTTGAAGAGAGATGCGGTGGCGGTGAACGATTCGCTCAGGACCAGCGAAGAGGACTGATCTGCTGGAAGAGAGGTGGTGGACCAGACGGCGTGAGCGGTTGTCGGTGGGGACGCAGTGGGGATGAAGAAAAAAGCGAAGAGAGAGAGGGCGGCGAAGGTGAGAGCGAGGACGGGAAGGAGGATCGCAGGGCGGCGGAAAAGGCCACGGGCGAGAAGTAGGATGAGAATGGCGACGAAAGGGAGACTGTATAGGATTATGGTGATACGTTTGGATGCGGCAGGTTGGAGGATGAGTGTGGTGTCGAGAAGGTGGGGTTCGAGGACTTGGAGGCGAGGGAGCGGGGATTGGGTGGGCGGAGGGGTGATCCAAGCGGCGGAATCGGGGTTGGGGACGAGGCGAACCCAGGGAAATCGCGACAGCGGGGAGCCTGCGGGGACGGGACGGGCGGCGTTGTCGGCGATGATGAGCTTGAGCCCGGTCGACATGAGGGCGGCAGCACGGTCCTGCGATATCTTCGAGGCAAGGTCAGGGGAAAGCAGCAGCATATCTGTAGATGCAAACAGGAGAATAGGGCCTGAGAGGATTTCCTGGTCGGGGATGGCTGTCGAGGTGATGGGGCGCCAGGCGAGATAGGGAGGGATTCTCAGGTCGCTGTTGGCTGGGACCATGATGCGGAGGGTGGAGGCGGAGGGGGGTGCGAGGTTCCATTCCTGCTTCGGCCATTGCTGGGCGGGGACCAGCGTGCTCATGGGTGAGCGTGGAACGGGGCGGGCGACGTTGATGAAACCGGAGGTCCATCGTTGGTTGGCGGATTGGAGCAAGACATGGACGGGCCATTTTGCGGAGGGCAAATCGGTTTCGGCGAGGTAAGGAAGCGGGATGAGGAGTTGCGCTTTGCCGGTGGAAGTGATGGTGGCGGAGGTGGTTGGGCGGGAAATGGTCAGGCCGCCGCGAGCGTCCTGAACGGAGATGGTGGCGGGAGAAATAGCGGCTTGCACGGTGGGGTCGAAGGTGACGGTGAGGAGTTCCCATTGGCCGGGACGAGGGGCATCGTGATGCGTCAGCTCGACAGTCTGCGCGTGGCAAGGGCTCAGAGCGAGGAGGAAGAGAATAAATGACGAAATTCGAATGACGAATGACGAATCAAATCCGAATATCCGAATGATCGAATGACACAAACAAAACCGCCTGAAGGGGAGATTCTGGCGGTTTCGATCATTTGAACATTTGAACATTCGAATTTGATTCGTCATTCGTCATTCGAATTTCGAGTTTCTTCTGGTTACTGGCTTCTGGCTTCCGGCTTCTGGTCGAGTCGTCGTTTGCGGAGGTAGTAGATGAGAGCGAACATGATGAGAAGGCCTAGGATGATGGGGCCGACGATGTGCTTGGTGCGGTTGAGGAAGCTTTCCAATTGAGCGAAGCGGTCGGCGAAATGCCATCCTAGCCAGATGAAGAAGGGGACGGAGATGGCGGCGGCGGCGCCGTCGATCAGGAGGAATCGCGGGTAGGACATTTTGGACATGCCGGCGAAAGCGAAGACGATGGAGCGAAAGCCTGGCATGAATCGACCGGCGAAGACGGTGAGATTGCCGTGACGTGCGAAATGATGCTCGACTCTTTCGCGGCGTTTGGAGTGGAGGACTTTGCGAAGGTGGCGGGCGACGAAGTTTTGGCCGTTGATGCCGCGGCGGCCAATGAAGAAGACGACCGAATCGCCCATGAGTACGCCGATCATGCCGGAGAGCATCATGAGGTAAAGGTTGGGGACATTTTGGACGGGTTTATGGCTCTCGGATTCGGCGGCCTCTCGCTGGAGGTCGGCGATGGGGGAATGTTTTTTGGAGCAAAGGTGGCCGGAGAAGAGGAGAGGTATGTCTTCGGGAATGGGCACGCCCAGGCCAGCGATGACCAGAACGAAAATGAGGGCAAAGTAGGTGAATCGGATGAGAAAATTGGTGAGCTGTGACTCGATGAGAGCAAGCATGGTTTGTCAGGGTCCTCACGGGCGCGGATGGCTGGGATCAAACAGATGTAGATGCCTTATTAAATTGGGCTCAGTGTGAATTATAACGTGAAAGGTGATGTTGTGAGAAGGCAACGCGGCAACATCGAAGAGACGGCGTGTTGCGAGAAGGCAACGTGACGTTACGAACGGCACGTGGAAGGCGACGTGAAGAAGAGTTCTAAGTATATGTCATTGCGGTAATTGAGAGGAATCGTCGCGAAGAATGAGCGAAGCGCATCGGTTTTGCTTCAAGTTTCTACGGCCGAGTTGTGAGACTGATGATGTTCACGATGCTGAATTCACTGATCACCAAAAAAAGAATCAAGATCGCAATCTTGACACTCATTACGTTCGCATCCATGTGCTGAAAAGAACGTTTTTGTCTGTTTCTGTCTAAATTCGTCTGGATTGGTCTGAGTTCGTCTGGGTTAAGGGGGGGATTTACGAGCGATAATCTGAAAACGGTGGGAGATGGCGGAGAAGCCCATTTGCTTCGCGATTGCGTTACGGAGTTTGATGACGTTGTTGGAGGAGAAGGGGATGATTTTGCCGGTGTCGAGGTCGAGGAGGTGGTCGTGGTCGCCGGCGGGAGGGATGAAATCGTAGTGGGTTTGTTTGTTGCTGCCGAAGTGGACTTGCTTGAGGAGTCCGGCGTCGAGGAGGTGTTTGAGGGTGCGGTATACGGTGGCTTTGGAGGCCCCCCCCCCCCCCCCCCCCCCCCCCCACCCCCCACACCCCCA
>WQYP01000040.1 GCA_009781185.1 Phycisphaerales bacterium
CGGACTGCTCGACGAACCCGACAAGCCCAAGCGGATGTCTTGGACCACCTTCATCAAGTCGCACTTCGAGAGCATGGCCGCTTGTGACTTCTTCACCGTGGAGGCATGGACGCCCACGGGCCTGACCCGCTTCCTCGTTTACTTCGTCATCAACGTGCAATCTCGCCGCGTAGCGACTCAGACGAAACATGTAGGTCCGCCAGAAGACGCCGCAATCATCGGCGTCGATACGCGGGCCGAAAGGTGGTGCCCACCGTGGGGGATGAGGAGGGTGATAGAGCTGGCGAGCGATGCAGCAACAGCATCGCTTGCGGGCCGCATTGTTGTATTCATATCCGACCATTCGACTACCGAAAACCGCCGAAATTGTCTCGGCCACACCGCTGTCGTATTGTTACATTTAATTCAGTCCATTCGACTACCGGCGACTACCGAAATTGTCTGCCAATACCGCGATAGAATGCGAAAGAATGCGAGAAAATGAGAAGAATTGCGAAAGTGGCAACAAACGTTAAACTATTGCCAGCCAAGCACTAAAGATGCTTTTCGGCGATAGCGCGGAGCCGCCTCATAACCCGGAGGTCGGAGCCGTCATGGCCAGTCTCATCCGTCGCGGTAAATTCTTCTATATCCAGTATTATCTCGGCGGTAAGCCCTGCCGTATGGTCTGGGTTTCCGATGATGTTGCCAGCGCCTTCGACACGGTGTCGCTCGACCGCTTAATGCAGGCATGTTCGGAACATTTTCCGGAGGACGTTCTTTGGTTGATCCGGCGGTGCGCCGGCATGAAGTCAAAACGCGGAATCCGGCAGGGCTCCCCGGCATCGCCCCTGTTCTGGAATATCTTTGCGGATCGGTTCATCGACCGTGCTCCTTTGCCTGCGGGCTGTTTGATCCGCTATGCGGACGATCTATTGATGCTCTGCTCCACAGTCGGGGAAGCGGAGATCGCGTACAAGGCACTGATGGAGACATGCCGAAAGGCGGGAACGCCTCTGAAAGGGGGAATGAACAACGGCATCTTCGATCTGGACGCAGGACAGTCCGTCACATGGCTGGGATACCGTCTTCATCGTCGGGGTGATGATCTCGGTGTCCACATCGCCGACCGGGGATGGGGGCGGCTCCAGCAAAATTTAACTGGTGCCCATTACAAGCCCGCGTCGCCCATTCGGGCCATTGAGACCGTCCAAGGCTGGTTAAACTATTTCGGGCCCTGCTATGCCTTCGAGGATCGCCGTAAGGTGCTCGGACGCCTTAAAGACGAGGCCGCGAAGCAAGGTTTCGATGAACTGCCTTCGCGTCGTTCGCTGGATGCGTTCTGGAAACATGCACATGCCTGCGGGCATCGCAATTACGAGCAGCAAGCACGACGACTCTCGCAGGTTCCTGTCGCGGCATGATAAAATAGACACGAACATGGCGGTAAGGAGTACCGCCCGAAGCGAAGTCAACAGGCACGGAGGCCCAAAGATGCTCGACTCGATCCGATCTGGCGTGTTTGACGATGTGAAGCCATCGCCCAGAACCCCTGCACAGCAAGCCGCTTCCCGAAGCAACGGCTGCAAGTCCCGTGGCCCGGCGACCGTGGAGGGGAAGGCACGATCCGCGATGAACGCCATGCGGCACGGCCTGTTCGCCACCCGCTTCAAACCACCCGACAATCACCTTGAAAGTGATCGGCTATTCCACCGCATCTATCGCGGGCTGGTCGAGGAGTTCCAACCTGTCACGTTCTCCGAGGACTACGAGATCACGGCTCTCGCACACGATCTCGTCCGCGCAGCACGGGTTCGCGAGCTTATTGAAGCCGCCGCCCGGCCACAGGGGAAATTGTCCGATGAGGATGCGGATCGCTACAAAAAACGGAAGCCGCGAAAGCGCCTGGTGCGGCTCATGGATGTGATCCTGGAACATTCGCGTTACCCTCGCGATCCCCTGCTTGATCGTCGGGATGCTCAGTTGGTGGCCCAGGAGTTTGTTGCCTGGCTGCCGCAGCCAATCGAGGATGAGGAGATGGACCTGCCGCCTGGTATGCCGACCTTACCCGAATATCTGTGTGATCCCCCGGTATCACGGAAAAAAACGCCTGAGCAGGAACAAGCGGATCGCCGCGAACTCCGCGAGTGGAATAAACTGCTGGCTAGGATTGAACCTTTCCGGGCGAAGTTTCAGAACGTTACCTATGTCGCAGAACTGCTCAGCGGCAATCGGCTGCCTGATCGCGGCGAATGGTCGGTGTTGCTCATTGTATTGCGTACTCGATTCGAAGGTCTGAAAAGCTGGTTGGATGGAACCGAGTATTCAAGGGTACTACCGAGTTGTCACAACCCTTGCAGGAACTGGAAAAATACTGTCTGGCTGCGGATATCGTACTGTGCCTGATCAATCTCGAAAACGTCATTGGGGAGAAGAATACCAAACTCCGTCAGGAGAATGAGTGGGTGAGCGGCATGGCGAGAACAGGCTGGTAGGACGGCCAGGAGAAGGACGAGAACGAGAATCTTGCGGATCATGACGTGTGCTCCTTACTATCGGCGTGATTGTATCACGCGGGGTATACGAGGGCATCAAAGGTTCTCTTTCTTTGTTGCACGGTAATCTCCAAATCCGCTCGCTCTATTGTACAATGAACGGAAAATCTCCCGGCCTGTTGGAGGAACTTACATGAGTAATTGCAAAACTCTCGGAAGGTTGCAAAGAATCGAGGAACTTCGCGAGGTGTGGCTAGACGAGCCATCATGGTTTACGCCCTGGCTTGCTGAAGGTGAAAACCTGAAACTGCTTGGCGACACTATTGGTATCGAGTTGGAACTTGAAGCCCAGGAGAAGCACGTTGGTCCCTTTCGGGCGGACATACTCTGCAAGGATGAATCTGGGGCTTGGGTATTGATTGAAAACCAGTTGGAGCCAACAGATCACAAGCATCTCGGACAACTTCTGACCTATGCTGCCGGTTTGCAGGCGGTAAAAATTATTTAGATAGCAGAAAAATTTACCGAAGAGCACCGTGCAACATTGGATTGGCTCAACGAAATCACGGACGAACGATTCAACTTCTTCGGCTTGGAGATCGAACTGTGGCGGATCGGCGATTCGGCGATCGCTCCAAAGTTTAACGTCGTGTGCAAACCCAATGATTGGAGCAGGACGGTCTCGGAGACCGTGAAAACGATCGTGGCGAGTGAACTTACCGATGCCAAGCGGCTGCAGTTGGAATTTTGGACGAAGTTTGTGGAGTACGCTCGTGACAACGCCAAACTCATCAAGCCAAGATCGCCACGACCTCAGCATTGGATGCCGATGGCGTTAGGTCGGGTCGGGTTTCATCTTTTTGCAGTGGCAAGCCTGTCCGATTCGATTACGGAAACGTTTGAGGCACACGAAGTGAGGGCTGAGGTCATACTCAACGGCCCGACGGCCAAGATTGCATATGCTGCATTGGAGGCACAAAAGTCCCAGATTGAAAAGGAACTCGGGGAGTCGTTGGATTGGTACAACCCACCTGACAAGCAATCGTGCAAAATGTTTTTCCGCAAGCCGGCAAACCTTGAGGACCGAGATCAGTGGCCGACGTACTTCGCGTGGCTGGTGGAAAAGCTCGACGCCCTCCATCGCGTATTCAGCCAGCGTGTGAAGAATCTTGATCTGGATGAACTGGAAAACGAATAACGGCAGTGGTTATGCGAGACCGCGATAGCTCTCTGCCAGACCATTACATCACAATTTCATATTCGCTAAAGCGTTTTCTTGATGCCATTTTGTTCGATTTATTTGATTGTTCAATTTAATTGAACATAGTATATTGTCGAACAAAGAGAAAATGGTCTTAAATGGTGGACCATCTCTCAATCCTTGCGAGGGCTGCATATGCCGCAGTTTGACTTTGAATATCGGACACAGGACAAAGACTTGCTGGCTGCTTGCGCGGAAGTGCTGGGGCAACTGCCGGATGCTCAAGTGACCGTGAAGCCTACCAAAGGCAAACGCTTGGCTACGTGGGATACAAAGTTGACTTTAACGCATGGGGGGAAGGGGAGGCACCATGCCGACTACATCGTGGATTTACAAGAGCAGGTCACAACCACCGCATTGCCGCATCGGGTTGAGCGACTCAAAATGCAGGCGGAGCGAGAACGGGCGAAGCCTTGTTTTCTGGCACGTTACATCAATTCCAATGTCGCGGTTCAACTGCGGAATGCGGGAATTGCGTATGCTGATACGGCCGGCAATCTCTTCTTCCATACACCGTTTTTCTACGCTTTGCGTGAGGGAGCCAAAGCGTTGCCGCGAGTGGAAGTGGAGACGCGGGTTTTCCATACTCCGGCGGGGCTACGTCTGCTGGGACTTCTGTTAGTCAAACCTGAAGCAGTGAATTGGCAATATCGTGCCTTGGCCGAGGCTGCTGGAATCGCGGTGGGAACCGTACACGATCTGCTTGGGCAACTCCGCAAAGAGGGTTTTCTTCACATCGCCGATTCGGATCACCGCACACTGCGCCAGCCGGAGACATTGCTGGAGCGTTGGATCATGGGGTATCGCCAGCGTCTCCGTCCGAAACTTCTGCGACGCCGTTATCGTGCTGGCCAGATCGAGGAACTTCCCAATCTCCTGACGAAGGCCAATCAGAACGTGCTGCTTGGCGGTGAACTGGCAGCCGCTCGAATAACGGGACTTCTACATGCCCAGCGAGCAGCCCTGCATGTTCCTGCTGACGTTGACCTTTCCGAGTTGGCCAAGCGTCTACGTCTCCTTTCTGATACACAAGGCAATGTGGACGTGCTTGTTTTGCCCGGCCCGGCGGCACACTGGATGCAACCTGGTTCAGAAAATCCACCACTGGTTTCGCCGATTTTGATTTACGCCGAGTTGCTGGCCACCGACGACGACCGCCTACGCGAGGTCGCCGCCGCTTTGTACGATAAGGAGATCAGCCCTCATGTCTGTACCGCTTGATCGCCTGCCCGAACGAGAGACCGTCGCATTACGTGATCTTGTTACCGTAGCGAATTCGCTGGGAACACCCTTGCTCCTCATTGGCGCAATCGCTCGCCAACTGGTCTTCGACGAGCCTTACGGCCTGCCCACACGCCGAACGACCCGCGATCTGGATTTCGGCGTTCGAGTTCCGGATTGGGCCACCTTCCAACGCTTGCGTAACGAGGCAAGCGACTCAAAACGTTTCGCGCCCGGCACACGTATTCACACACTGATCCACCTGCCCACGAACCTGCCGATAGACTTGGTTCCCTTCGGCGGTTTGGAAATCCACGGCGTCATCCGCTGGCCGAACGAAGACACCGAAATGATGGTTGCAGGGTTTGATGATGCCTTTGAGCACGCGGTGGCAGCCGAGATCGCTCCGGGGTTGTGCATTCGAGTTGTGACAGTACCGCTGTTGGCCGCCCTGAAGCTCTTCGCCTTCGCTGATCGCGGCAGTGCGTTCAAGAAAGATATCGACGACTTGCTGTTCATCATGGAGCATTACAGCGCCGTCACGGGAGTGGGTCGGCTCTACGATTCGCCGTTGGATGCGTTGGTGGCGTCGGCTGATTTTGATGTGCAGTATGCGGGCGCGTTGCTTTTGGGTTTCGATATGGCCCGCAGTTGTCAGGCCGACACGCGTCGGAAGCTCTTGCCGATTGTTGATTCTCTGACGGATAGCAATGCCGCGTGGTTACATCCTTTCGTCCGCAGTTCCGACGAAGATGAGGAGAAGCGAGGTCGCCGATCTATCGCAGATCGTTTTGCATGGCTGGCTCGTGGGCTCAGATCCCCTCCCATCAAATAGGATCGCAAACTTCAAAGAACGCAATTGCATCGTCCGATGTTTTTTGCCAATCCGAGTTCCTTCGCAAGCGTGATATCTTCCATGCACAGCGAACAGGTCAGGCCGGGTTGACAGCGATGGATCACTTTCAGCAGATGGGAGTAGATTTCGTGGCGCAGGTTTCGCGGAAATCTTGCGCGGCCATCGTCGGGAGCGTTGTTTAATACGAAGAGCGAACGTGTCACGATGTTATCTTTGCCGAGTTTGCGTTCCATGAGGTTGAGGGCGGGGCCGTAGCTACAGATGCCACCGAGGGTAAGGCGGTCGAGAGGGACGGCGGATAGGAGTTGTTCCAGGAAGCGGTCGTAATGCTCCTGCCAATCGGCGATTGGAATGATCGGCATGAGCATTACACGAACAGCGTATCCGGCGGCGGCGCATTGTTGCATCGCGACGATGCGATCCTCCACCGGTGGCGCGATGGCTTCGTAGTGTTCTTGCACGGTTGACGGATTGAGCGTCCAGGTTAGTACCGTATGGTCGCGATGGTCGAGATCAAGGACGTTTTGGAAATCGGCCGCCTTGGAAAGGATACGAAGGCGGGCGAAGGGATGATCGGCGAAGAAGCGAATCATGCGGCGAGAGTAACCAGTGAGCGGGTCGAGGGCCATACCGTCTTGCAACTTGCCGAGGTAGAACGCTTCGGGGTGGCCGATTCGGCGAGCTTGTACGTCTATTTCTGCCAGGATTTCTTCGAGATTGACGAAGATTTTCACCGAAGGTGAGAATCGCACGCCTTGTGTTCCGGACAAATAACAATATTGGCATCCGTAAGGGCAATAGCCGTAGGGTGAGAAGTGCCAGAAGTTCGGACAGGTGTTGCCAGTTTCATTGCTACGTCCCACGGCACTCTTGTGTTCTCCGAACACCAGTGTGCGATGCCCCTGATAATGCAATTCCAGCGGATCGCTGCTGGGGAACGCGATCTTGTTGTGTGGAATCGCAAACTGCTCGACTACTTTTGCTTGCGGATAAACCGAACAAATTCGTTCCACGAACTGTCGCCGTTCTGGTGTCGAACAACTGCCCTTCGCCAGCACGATTTGTTGTGGATAGAAAGACGGCACCTTTCGCGGCACGTAATCTTCTGCCACGGCTTGCTGATCGAAGAGGTTCGGTGCATTCTCGCGAGTCACGTTGGGAGCAATCCCTTTGCTTCACAGGCTCAGTTTCATGATTTCTTTGACATCTTGCCAGGCCAGTGGTTTTAATCCGCCGAGGGGACTTTCGGTTTGGCCGTAGGCGACGCCGGTGGATTTTTTCGCCATCAGATCGAGGTTCTTTTCGTCGATCCCGACATCGCGGAGGGTGGCGGGGAGGCCCATTTTGTTGAAAAATTCGCTCAGTCTTGCGATACCTTCCAGAACGATGGCATCGGGGGTACGGAAGCTGCCTTCGACGCCCATGACGTTGGTTGCGAACTGGACGAACATGCCGATGTTGGTCTTGTAGACGTATTTCATCCAGTTCGGCGTCAAGATCGCCAAACCGGCCCCGTGGGCAATATCGTAGATGGCGCTAAGCTCGTGCTCCATCATGTGACACGCCCAATCCTGCTCGCGGCCGAGGCCGACGAGATTGTTGTGCGCGAGCGATCCGGCGAAACCCACCTCGCACCAGGCGTCGTAATTCTTCGGATCGTCGATCACGATCAGGGCGTTCTTCATGATAGTTTTGAGTAAAGTTTCACAAAGCCCGTCAGTTACGTCGGTTTGCAATGTATTCGTAAAATATCGTTCGAAGATATGACTCATCATGTCGGCCACGCCGTTGGCGATCTGATTCTTCGGCAACGTCATGAACAGTTCCGGATTCATGACGCTGATGATTGGCGACATGCATTCGCCACCGCAGGAGAGTTTTTGTTGGTTCGCGTCGTCAGAGATAACGCTGCTGTCGCTGACTTCGCTGCCAGCCGCCGGGAGAGTGAGGATGGTCGCTACCGGCAGCGCTTTCGTTGGGACGGCCTTGCCGGTGAAGAAGTCCCACACGTCGCCGTCGTAGTAATGTCCGATCGCGATAGTCTTTGCGGAGTCGATGACGCTTCCGCCGCCGACGGCCAGGATCAGATCGACGTTCTCCTTTCGACAAATCGCAACGCCCTCTCGTACCAACGAAACACGTGGATTCGGCACGACGCCGCCAAGCTCAACGAACGATACACCGCTTGCTTTCAAAGAGGCCACCACTTGGTCGTAAAGCCCGCTTTTCTTGATGCTCTGTCCACCGTAGTGCAGCAGGACTTTTTTAGCGTACGGCTTGAGTCGTTCGCCGATTTGCTTGTGGGTATCGCGACCGAAGACCAGCTTGGTCGGTGCGGAGAACTCGAAATTTAACATGGCTCAATCCTTTTTCCAGCAGACGCCTATTTTCTTGCGCAAGAAAATACCAGTATTTAGGAAAATAAAGGTAACGCAAGCCACGTCATTGCACCACCTCCCAGTGCCCGCCTTTATTAGAGCCAAGCCTTGTTCTTCAAGGCGAACTCGGGCGAACGATGGAAGATCGCACGGAAGAACTCGCCCGGCTCAAACGTGGGCTCACGAAGGCCGGCGGCGAGCATGGCTTTCCTCATCTTCGAAATGCCCATGCCGACACGTTCCACTTTGTCTAGGCGAGCGAAAAGGTCGGCGATCAGCTCGTTTCTGCGAATGGAAACTGAGCCGAATTTCTGAAGCGGCAGGCCCTTCGGCAGATCGCCGGGATTGATGATCTCTACCCGGTCGTCGTGGACTTCAACGCTCACTTGTGTGCCGGTGATACTGTAATCGCGGTGCATGAGGGCGTTCACCACGGCTTCTCGCAGCACCTCCAGCGGAATCTCGTAAATGTCCTTACGTTTCAAGCCATGGATTTCGCTACGGATGTTCAGATGCCTCTTGAGGAACGCCATCGCTTCATTGAACTGTGTAAGCAGATCGTCCCGAACATCGCGTTGGTCGTAAATGTGTTGTCGGTTCGTGCCCTTGAACGCCAGCAGCGTCATCTGCGCCTGATGAATGTGACGATGCACATTCTTGGCGAAGAAGAGGATGCCCGCGTTCTTAACCCGCGATGCATCCGCCACATTGAGGCTCCGCAAAAAATTGGGAGCAGCAGTACGACCGATTCGAATGTCCGCTTCCTTGGTAAAAGCGTTGATCTTGGCTTTGGAGATGTCGTCGAAAGTGAAGCCTCGGACCGTCTTCTCCTCGAACGATGGCGGTTCGTCAACTTGTTCGGCGATGATAGCTCGGTTGGCCGCGGCCATTGCTCAAAAATTCCTCTCAGATGCGATTCGGAAAAACGTTCACATCAAACAGTCGCTATATTACGTCCTGCTATCCGATACCGCCAATCGAAATCTCTTCCCAGCATCTTGGTTGTACGACCAAGGTGTTTTTGCAATAGCTTGTTGCAGCAATGAACCGTCGAATTCTCCCACAGGCTGTGGGAGAATTACCGATTCTCCAAATTCTGGCACGGGCTGTGCCAGAAATGAACCACCAAATTCTCGCGCAGTCTGCGTGAGAATTGTCGGTTCTACTTTGTTTATGTGACAGGACCAATTTCCGAAACGGCGTCTCGGAAAAAGAATTTTCCAACAAGCTGTTGGAGAATTGAGGAAGGCGATTCTCAAAAATATTTACACTGAAATTGAGCGCGCCCTGTGCAGACGGCATAGGTAACTAGTGACGGAGGAGTTTTTTTCGTTGCTGGGAGCCTGCTATGAATTTGATCCGTGATCCTGAATCTATGACAGTCGACGAGCGTCGCGATGAAGTGGCCGGCATCTTGGCGGCAGGTCTGTTGCGCTGTGTTTGTCAAGCGAAATCGGCTCAAAGCGCCGATCAAATATCTTCTCCAAATTCTCGAAAAGCGCTTGATCTTTCCTCGAAAACGAGGCTCACTGTGTCTCAACGATCCGCGGGTTAGCGGGTTGCGTCTCTGAAATCGTATGAAAGGAGCCACATTGATGTTGGATGTTGGAAATCAAATCGCGGCCTTGGACCGGATGACCACGGGGGAGTTGGTTGGCTGCTACAAGGAGTTGCATGGGCAACCTTGTCGGACTCGCCATCGAGCTTATCTCCTTCGCAAGATTGCCTGGCGTATTCAGGCGAACGCGGAGGGAGGGCTGACGGAGCGTGCTCGCAAACGAGCGGAGGAGTTGGCCAACGATGCGGATGTGCGAGTTATGGCTCCCAAGACCATGATCTGCCCGCCGCAGGTTGGGGAGACGGTGACGGTGACGGTGACGCGGCAGGTGCCGATGGAGGAAGAGAAAAGTAATGATCCGCGTATGCCGCCGCCGGGGGCGGCGCTGGTGCGACAGTACAAGGGACGCACCATCCGGGCGGTGGTTCTGGAGGATGGTCAGAGCGTTGAATGGGACGGCGAGCGGTTTCGTTCGCTGAGTGCTTTAGCCAATCGAATTACGCGTAGTCACATGAGCGGTTTCCGCTTCTTCCACCTGGGGGTGAAACGATGAGTAGAAAAAAGAAAAAACTTCAGCGGCCGGAACGAATTATGACTCGCTGCGCTATCTATACACGCAAGTCGACCGATGAGGGATTGGAGCAGGAATTTAATTCGCTCGACGCACAGCGGGAAAGTGCCGAGGCGTATATTGCCAGCCAACGGGCTGAAGGGTGGACAGTGGTGCCGGATCGCTATGACGATGGCGGGTACTCTGGCGGGGACATGGAACGCCCGGCGTTGGATCGATTGTTGCGTGATATCAACGACGACAAGGTCGATTGTGTGGTGGTCTACAAGGTGGATCGTCTGTCGCGGTCGCTACTGGATTTTGCCAAGATTATGGAGACGTTTGATCGGCACGGTATTTCGTTTGTTTCCGTCACCCAGCAATTCAATACCACCCATTCGATGGGACGATTGACGCTGAATATTCTGTTGTCGTTTGCGCAGTTCGAACGTGAGATCATTGGCGAGCGCATCCGCGACAAACTCGCGGCCCAAGCTCGCAAGGGGAAATGGACTGGTGGGGTTCCCATCTTGGGTTACGATGTCGACCGCTCCAGCCCCAGCCCCAAACTGGTCGTCAACGCCAAGGAGGCCGCTCGTGTTCGTGAGATGTTTCGTATGTATCTTCAGGAGGCGTCGCTTCTGCCGGTGGTGAAGGAATTGGCTCGGCGGGGTTGGGGCAACAAGCATCGCGTCACCAGGAAGGGACACGAATTGGGCAGCCGCCCGTTCGACAAGGCGACTTTGTATCAGCTACTGACCAATCCGACATATACCGGCAAGAGAAAATTCAAGGACGAGCTTTTCGCCGGCGAGCATGAAGCGATCATCGAGCAGGATTTGTTCGACAAGGTTCAGCAGCAACTCAAAGCCAATGGTCGTAGCGGCGGTGCCGAGGTCCGCAATAAATATGGTGCGTTGTTACGTGGCCTGCTTCGGTGCAAGGGATGTAATTCGGCGATGGCGCATACCTTCTGTCGGGGGAAAACACAGAACGCCTATCGCTACTACCGCTGTATTCATTCGATCAAGAATGGTCGTGGTGCCTGCTCTATCGGGCTGCTCCCTGCCGCCACAATCGAGCAGGTTGTGGTCGAAGAGATCCGTTGTCTTGCGAGGGACGAGACGTTATTGAATCAGGTTCTGGACGATGCTGACGCTGCCATTGGTGGTGAGTTGGCTGTCGCGCGTCGTGAGCGGGACGATGTTCGTCGAGAGATCGCCCGTGACCATAAGGAACTTCAGCAACTGGTCACGGGTGGGGCGACGGCGGCAGAAATCACCCGGCGTATGGCGGACCTGCATACCAGTACGCGCAACGGGGCTGGCATTTGACAATGCAAGTTGACGCTCGATCCGAACAAAGGCTTTGGTCATCTCGCAAAGAACAATCGCTTCATCTTGCCTAATCGTTGGGGTTTCTGTTCGACCATGACCTGCTAATGGCTCGGTATTTCGCCGTTGGTACACCTTCAAAACATGATCAAGGATGGGTTCTGGCAGCTTGGACTCCTTGCGGTAGCGGTCAAAAAAAGACCCCAGAGATCGATTCTCGATATTTGGATCGTCAATAATATCCTTTGCGAGTGTCTCAAATACGTTGGCACTTGCATGCAACACAGCAGGATAGTCATTTCCTTCCAGAGCATTCTCCATACGGCTCACAAGGAGTCGGATGTTTGGGATCTCGGCTTCATCCGCCTCGGACTCGATTTCTTCAATTGAGAGAATTTGCACTTGAACATCGTGGCCTTGAGAACTCTGCCTGAACGAAACGCCGCAGCCATGAGTTCGTAGAATTTTAGTCACCATTTCAGCATCGAGCCATCTCTCACCAATTAAGTCGGCAAGTGTTTCGATCAATTGAGTCGTATTTGGCCGACGCAATAGAAGCTCGAACTCCGATCTGATCCAGCCCACATCAACGTCGGGTAACGAATAGTCACCCATATCGTTCATCTCGATTATGTTGATTGGAAGTCCGAGGATATTGCGACCGATGTTCACGATATTGTTAATGTAGATCACATAGACGTTGTGAATGCTGCTGTTAGTGGCCGCCCGCAGAAGACGGAGCAGTTGCAGCCTGGCACGATGCGGGATAACTTCAAATTCGATCTGCTTCTGCTGCTTTTTGGATAAGCCTAAGAATGTCACGTAGGATCTCCTTGCTATGTGGGGGCATCAGAGTTCTCATTGTTTTATCTTCGGTCTCGGTTCGACGGGCGTCAAGAGGTGACTGGCGAACGATCTCACCAGCCAACTTGGAAAAGGATGGCTCATGGAGAAATCTATACCTCATCGTCGCGAGTGATACTGACACTGTGCTCACTAGCGGCAAGCGATGGTACAGTAGATAATCCTCTTCATCTTGATTTCCTACCGCTGGCGCAAATTGCCGAGACGACCGGATCACCAGCAGTAGGGAGTCATGTCCCACGACGGAGAGACTGATGGCAGTGAATCAACCACCAAGAGTTTACCTCGATCAGAATGTTTGGATCGCCCTGTCCAAAGCCCACTATGGCCGCGATGACACCGGGAAGTACGAGACCCCGCTCAAGGCAATTGTGGCAGCGTCAAACGCGGACCTGATCCGCGTACCCCTGTCGTTCGTTCACATGATGGAAGTCTGCGCCTCCGGCGATATGGAGCGGCGCAAGCGGTTGGCGTCCTTCATGATCAAAGTCTCACGCCAATATGCCATCTTCCCATGTACGAAGGTGTGGTGCGAAGAAGCCTTAGAAGTGGCCGCGCGTTGGTTGGGCGTTGACATCCAATGGGTCAATCCCGAATTATTTGTTCAACAGGGTCTATGGTATGCCTTTGGAATCGCACCTATCTTTAAGGGAGGGCATTCTGACGAAATTGCTTTAATTGAAAACGCTATTCGGTCTGATGAGATGGCAGTAAAGATGCTTAGCGAATGGATGGCCAGCGATCTTGGACGCAAATTACGGGCAAAGTCCGAGGTCGAGGCCGCATTTCTCGACGATATCCGTCACCGTCAACTCCAGTCCCAAGGAGCCGAGGGCAAGCGGCGAGAAAATACTCTTATGATCGCGAGGCAGATGCTCTTGCCTATCGCGGAGGCCGAGTGCCAAAAATTCGGTATCCAACCAGCAAAGCTGCATGAAAAGATCAAGTCAGAAGACGATCTCATTGCCTTTGCCCACGACGTCCCGAGCTTTGACGTGTTGTTGACGCTCGTGTTGGCCAGGGATGAGGAAGCACAGCGGAAGATCGACCGCAATGACATACGCGACATGGCCTTCCTGGCCACGGCCATCCCGTACTGCGACATCGTGGTGGCCGAGCGATATTTCGGTAACTTGGCGAAGCGCACGGGCTTGGACCGAAAATATGGATGTACGATCCTCACGAACGCGACCGAGCTGATGAACGTTCTCCCACAACCGGTCCTATTTCAACCTCCGGCCGTGGGTAACGCGTAGGCGGCATTGGTGAGAAATAACATGGAGATGTGCTATGACCGCCATGCCTGCGACCAGTCGTTGTCAAATGTCTGGCACCTGGTACGTAGACGTGAATATGGTATCTGTTATAGTTCACTCAAACGTCTCGAGTGAGCATCGACATGGGTCATACTCTGCTTGGAAATCTTCCGCGAACTCGCAAGTGGCGCGATGTTGTCGAACTCGTGGCTGCGGGGGCGAATGTATCGCAGGTCGCGAACGCTACGATTCGAGCGGCAGAAGCTGCATTTTCCTTCGTCCAAAACGATGTTGGTTACAACCAGGCGGTCTGGCTGATGACTCAGCTTGGGTTGGCGGGGAACCAAGACAAACCACTGGATTATCTGCGGTCACAGGGGATCGACATTCCCGCCAACACGTCGTTGCCGGGTATCACCGTGGCCATCACCGAGGCCTTGGACAATCACGTCGCTGCCAACGGTGGTCATTCCGGCCTGGGCCAGATCGCTCAACGGGCCTTGGTGGATGCTGTGATCCAGAACTTGGAGCCCAAGTTGCAGCAGCAGTCGATGTTCAACATGCAGCATGACGACACTGTGAATGCTTTGGCCGAGCTGCGTAAACCTGACAAATTCGGCCAACTTTCCCGCACTTTTTTCGCGAGATTGACCGACGACTCTATGAACTACTTTTTAAGCCGTGTATTGGCAGGTAATCTGGGTGAGGGGCAGCGGTTTGCGACCATGAATCAGATGGGTCAGTTTGAACAGGCACTTACAACGCATTGCCGCGAGGCGTCGGCTATTGTCGAACAGTTCTCCAATGAGTGGTTTTCCAAGCATCGTTATGAAGAGCAAGGCAACATATCACGCGAATCAGCTCAAGGTTTTGCCTCCTGGGGTTTGAAAAAAATGATGGACGAGTTGAGAGCGGGAGCCAAAACCGATGGACAGTAAACAATACATCATCTGCGGCGACGCAACGATAACGATCCCCGAAGAGTTTCAAGCGGATGCGGTTCGGTTGCATCTTTACGGCGCGGACGACGAAAACAAGATCACGCTGCGGATCGAGGACATCCGCGTCTCAATGTACAAGGAGGTGCCTGACCGATTCCACGATTTGCTGGACATCGCGACATACGTTTTTGCGGCAGATCAATCCATCAAACGCGGCCAAAGCGATGTTGAAACGTTCGGTAGCTACTGGCGGCGGCACTTCCATTTCGTGGTACCCGTCGGCGATGTCGACTTTTGGTCTTCCGAGAAAGTAAGTCAGTGCCTGCGTGATACGCTGGGTTTTCTCTCGGATGATCATTATGAATTTGAATTCGTGCCGATCACCAAACGCCCCTCGTTCCAAGGATTCCTCAATTTCAATGAAGATGGCCAGATGCTGGGACGTCCCGAACAGGTCATCATGTTTTCTGGTGGCTTGGATTCGCTGGGCGGTGCGGTAGAAGAGATCGTGAACCTGAAGCGGCGGGTGTTGCTGGTAAACCACCGACCAACGCAGAAGTTGGATAAGCGGTATCAAGCGATGCGGGAACTGTTGGATGCCAAGGCTCCCCACAATCCTCCGTCCCACATCCGCGTTACAGTCCACAAACAGAAGTGGATGAACGAGGAGTACACCCAACGGACGCGGTCGTTCTTGTTCGTGTCGCTCGGGGCCACTATCGCCAACATGCTCGGCCAGTCCAGCGTGCGTTTCTATGAAAACGGTGTGGTCAGCATGAATTTGCCGATCTGCGCCCAAGTAGTCGGTGGCAAGGCGACGCGCACGACTCATCCTCGGGTGCTGAATAGTTTTCAGATGCTGTTATCGATGATCACGGACGGTCCTTTTGTGGTCGAAAATCCGTTTCAATGGAAGACCAAGGCCGAGGTGGCTAAGTTGATAGCCGCAGCTGGCTGTTCGGAACTGATCGGCCCATCCATCAGCTGTGCCCATACGTGGGAAATGACCATCCAACATTCCCATTGTGGTACCTGTTCACAATGCGTGGATAGACGATTTGCGATCATTGCGGCCGGAGTCGAACAATATGATCCTCTTGATCAATACAAAACAGACGTCTTCACACAGACCCGTGACCGTACAGACGAAATCCACCATGATAAGACACTGTTCGCCAGCTATCTTGAGCGGGCCAATCAGGTGAGGAAATTCAACGATGCCGTGCAATTCCTGGCTCGATACGGGGAAGTGGCTCGTGCCTTGCGTTATCTCGATGGTGATTCGGGAGCCAGTGCCCTACGTTGCTTCGATCTCTACCAACGCCATTCAGTCGAGGTCAATACGGTCGTCGACAAGATGATCGCCACGCACGGTGCAGCGATCCGTCAGCGTATGCTGCCTGCTGACTCCCTGATGCGTATCGTTTACGAGTCGAATCTCCCGACCTCCATGTCAGTTGGCCCGGTCCATCAGGAAAAGATACCTGATAACATCTTCCGGCGGTCTGGCGGTGGCTGGCAGGTGCGATTCAAAGGACAAAAAGAGTTCACCCTGATCCCGTGGCTGGGTGCCAGCTATATTCACTATCTTTTGGTTATGCCCAATGAACCGCGCCCGATCATCGATATTGTCTGCAGCACGGCCATCGACGAATGCGCTCGGATTCTGAGCGATAAAGAAGCTATTGACCAAGGGTTGCGGTCAGCATCAAACCCTATGCTCAACGACCTCGGAACTATTACCGATCGGGATGCTCTCAAACAGTATCACGAAGAGGCATGTGATCTGCGACGGGGGATCGAACAGGCTCGTGCTGACAACAACAACGTCCTCGTAGAACGGTATGAGAACGACCTGGAGGCCATCATCGCCAAGATCAATGAGGCCACTGGGCTCAGAGGGAGGCTGAGGAAGGTTAAGGATAAACGCAAAAATCTCCGCGACAGCTTCCGACATGCCGTCAAACGGGTCATCGACCAACAGATCAAGAACACCGATCCGGCCTTGGCCACGCACTTGACCAAGGCCATCATCTTCGGGGACGTCTCGCGTTATGCACCCGAAGATGGTGTGGAGTGGGAGGTCCGCCCCGTGAAAAATAATTAAAAAAAGACAAAAAAATAGCCGCGACGCCAAATGTAGCCTTTGCGACGCCAAATGTCGCCCCCTTCATTCTTGACGGGCGCATTTGGCGTTTTTCATGGCCTGCCGTAAAGGCCACGCTGATTCCATTGACCCGTTACCTCTTGGAAGGAAACGAGTTATGGATGTTCGGCAGTCAATCATTTCGGCCCCATTCACAGTCGCAGTCATTCAAATCAAGGCCCGCCAGCTTTCCCGGCGGGCAGATTTCTCCATCTCGGACTTCGACGATCTGTGCCAGGACATGCGGATGTACCTGTGGAGAAAAGCTCACCGGTTCAACCCTGATCGTGGCAGCCTGGAAGCCTTCGTCAACAACGCACTCGATACCTGGGTCACGATAGAGCTGCGTTATCGAAAGCGGCTCAGACGTAGCGAGTCCTATCGTGCGGTGTCGTTGGAGGGCACTCTCGTCAAGTACGAGGGGGAGCTTCAGCCGCTCGGCGATGTGGTGCTGGAGGAGGAGGGCGGGCGTCGCATCCAGACCTATCCCATTTCACCTTTTGAAGAGTTCGAACGGCGGGAGGCCATTGAACATGTGATGGCAAAGCTCGCTCCGGAAGACCGCGCCTTTGTCAACAGTTTGGTGGAACGCGGCATCCGGGCGACGGCCAAATCGCTGGGGATCACCTGGTATCGGGTCATCAGGATGTTGGCGTTGATCCGCCGCGACTTCGAAAAAAATGGACTCGGATCAAATTAATTGAGCGCGCTGGGCGCAAACGGCATAGGTAACTAGTGACAGGACACTTTTTTTTAAAGGACAAAACATGAAACAAAATCACGACATGGAACTGGGTGACGGCTTTCAATTGGATGATGGCATGGAGCTGGATATCAACTTGGCGATTCTGAGGATTGAATCCGCTGAGAAGTACCACGCCAAGGCGAAACACAATCTTAGCAGCCATCAGTTGCTGGATTTTATGAAGTGTCCGTTACTGCATCGCAAGAAGACCATCGGTCTGATCGGTGACAGTGATTCTGTGAGCGACTTGATCGGCCGGGCTGCGCATGTGCGGATTCTTGAGGGACGTGAGGTTTACGAAGCGACCTTTGCGCTGGGCGGGCCGGTCAATCCGAAGACGGAGAAGCCGTATGGTGTGAACACGCAGGCGTTTCGTGAGTGGGCGGAGGAGCAGGGAAAGCTGGTACTTTCGCATGAACAGGTGGAATTGATCGAGCAGATGGCGGCGGGCGTTTCGATGAACAGCGAAGCACTCGATCTCTTGCTCTATGGGCGAAGCGAAGGTGTGGTGCGGGTGGAGTATTGCGGAATCCCCTGTCAGATTCGCATCGACTGGCTCCATCCACATCGCGGCATCGTGGACTTCAAAACCTGTGACGACATCACATGGTTTGAAGCCGATGCGAAACGTCACGGTTATCACAAACAGATGGCCTTTTATCAATCGGTATTGGCTCAAGCTCACGACGGCCTCATGGTGCCGGTCCATCTCATTGTCATCGAGAAGAAAGAGCCGTTCCGCTGTGGTGTGTGGCGTGTCACCGACGACACTCTCGCCATCGCCCGTCAGGAGAATGAAGCGGCTATCCACCGACTCCTAAATTGTCGTCGGCAGGATCAATGGCCAACTGGTTACGAAGATATCCGCTTCTTGAACGTCGCATAGTTCCCTTCTTTATATCGAGCATTCCTCCGCGCCCGTTTGGTTTGTGGCGAGCCTTGCCCTCTCCCATTTCTTTTCGCCACCCACGGGCGCATCTGGCAGTCCCTGGATTGGGTCACCGGAACGAGTACTCCGGATTGCGGGTTCGAGTCCTGCAACTGCCTTTGTTCGAACTTGTTAAGGAGATTTTTCGATGACGCTTCAGAACATCCATCACGGTCGAAAGCACTCACCGCCACGTCTGCTGATTTACGGCGTGGAAGGTGTGGGCAAATCGACCACAGCAGCCGATGCGCCAGCGCCGATCTTCATTCCCACCGAAGACGGCTTGGACCAAATCGACTGTGCCAGCTTTCCGTTGGCCAAAAATCTCGTCGATGTCGAAACGGCTCTCAACTCGCTGATCCATGAACAGCATAACTTCGAGACAGTTGTGATTGATTCCAGTGATTGGCTCGAACGACTCGTGTGGGATGCGCTTTGCGAACAGTACGGTGTCGCGAGCATTGAGAAAGTTGATGGTGGCTATGCTCGCGGCTACACCCATGCTCTCACGCACTGGCGCAGGATTCTGGCGAATCTCGACACTCTCCGAAACCAACGCGGTATGTGCGTGATTCTGTTGGCGCATGCTAAGGTTGAAAAATTCGAAGACCCCGAGCATGCCGCCTATGACCGTTATTCGCCACGTTTGCATAAACACGTTACGGCATTGCTGACCGAATGGGCCGACGCGGTGTTGTTTGCGACGCGAAAAATCATCACCAAAACCGAAAGCGGTGGCTTCGGTCGTGACCGCACTATCGCCTCCGGCTTGGGCAGGGACGGCGGCGAACGAATTCTCCGCACCGTTGGTAGCCCGGCGTGTGTCGCCAAAAATCGTTACAGCCTGCCTGCGGAATTGCCGTTGTCGTGGTCGGCGTTGATGCAGGCGATGACACAAGCACCAGCAAGCAGCGAACCGCTACGTCTGGTTGGTCAGGGGGAGACACAATGATTGAGGCTAAATATACATCACCGGACGGAACCGTTGTGCTTTATCACGCTGATGCCTTGGACGTGCTGCCCCAACTCGCACCGGCCAGCATCGACGCTGTTGTTACTGATCCGCCGTATTACAACGGATGGCATTGCAACGGCGTTTCATCACGTCGCGGCGACTCAAACATCAGCATCCCGTTTTTTCGTCAGTATTTCGCGGAAATTAAGAGGGCATGCAAGTTGTGCCGCGCGGTGTATGTCTTCACAGACTGGCGAACAAATGACTTTTTTATGCGAGTGATGAGTGAATTTATGGAGGTCAGAAACTCGCTTGTCTGGCTAAAAAACTTAGGTACGGGGTACACGTATCAGAACTCCTATGAGTCTATTTTGTTTCACTGCGAGAGTGGACGGAAAATCATAAGTTCAAATGTTATCAACGGGATAAAGTCGTTTAACGGCGGCGCGAAGAAAACGAACGGAGAGAGAGTCCACCCAACGCAGAAGCCAGTGGAATTGATTGAAAAGCTTATTTTGGATTCCACGCAGGCCGGGATGACCGTTCTTGATACGTTCATGGGAAGCGGCACAACAGCCATTGGTTGTATCAGGCAAGGCCGAAAGTTCATCGGTTGCGAGGTTGACGCGAATTACTTCGATATTGCTGTGCGAAGAATTGAAGCCGAGCTTGCGAAACGGCAGCAGGCTTGTGTAGCCGCACCACCACAAGTGCCAACGGGGGCAGCGTAGGGGGGAAGGGGGGGGGCGGGAGTCGGTGACAATTAACGAAACCACATGATTAAGGAGAACAAACCTATGGCGAATCTCAACGGATTCAATGCGAATGAAGTCGAACCGGCCAGTAGTTTTGAACCGCTGCCCGCGGGTAAGTATCTGGCGGCGATCACCGAGTCGGAAATGAAGCCGACGAAAAGCGGTGGCGGACAATATCTTCAGTTTACGTTTCAGATTCTCGAAGGGCCGCACAAGGGACGCAATGTCTGGGCGAGGTTGAATCTGCACAATTCCAATCCTACCACGGTGCAGATCGCGCAGCAGGAACTCTCGGCCCTCTGTCGCGCTGTGGGCATTATGACGCCGCGTGACAGTGCCGAACTGCACAACCTGCCGCTGGTGATCACCGTCAAACGCAAGAAACGTGAAGACACCGGGGAATTTACCAATGAAGTTAAGGGATTCGAATCCAAGAGTGCTGCGCCTGCGGTGGGTCGGCCTCAGCAGGCTCCGGTGACCAGTAACACGCCGCCGTGGAAGCGATGAGAAGGAGAAATAGTGACGCTGACTTTGCCATATCCGCCGTCGATTAATCATTACTGGCGGCATTTTCGAGGGCGCACTGTGATCAGCCGGGAGGGGCGGACGTTTCGCACGAACGTCTGTACCCTCCTGGCGGGTGCCGGTGGAAATGGTCCCCGCAAACCTCCCTGCGGCGGTCGGATCGCTTTGGCGATGGATGCGTTTCCCCCTGACTACCGCCGACGCGATTTGGATAACGTTCTGAAGCCAACACTTGATGCTCTTCAGCATGCCGGCGAGTACGAGGACGACAGCTTGATTGATCTGCTTATTGCTCGCCGGTGCAAAGTTGTGGCGGGTGGGCGGCTCGACGTGCGAATTACGGAATTTCCTTTGTGTACGTGTCCGCTGTGTGGTTCTGCGTTTTCGCCAGGGAACAACTGACATGACCGTGGCCTCTCCAACTTCCAACATCATCACCTTGCGACCTTATCAGAAAGAGGCCGTTGAGGCGGTGTATGCGCATCTGCGTGGGCGGGACGACAACCCTTGTGTCGTCCTGCCCACGGCGGCGGGCAAGACTCCGTGCATTGCGACGATTTGCCGGGACGTGGTGCATTTGTGGAATGGGCGGGTGCTGGTGCTCGCGCATGTGAAGGAGCTTTTATCGCAAGCGGTCGACAAGCTCCATGCGATGGCACCGGACTTGTGGATGAACATCGGGGTTTATTCGGCGGGATTGGCCAAGCGTGACACCACCCAGCCGATCCTCGTGGCAGGAATTCAGTCGGTTTACCAGAAGGCGAAGGAGCTGGGGCGTTTCGATCTGGTGATCGTGGACGAGGCTCATTTGATTCCGATGGAAGGTGACGGGATGTACCGGCGATTTCTCGATGATGCCCGCTCTCTCAACCCGCAGTTGCGTGTGATCGGTTTGACGGCGACGCCGTTTCGGTTGTCGTCGGGGCCGATTTGTGTGCCGCCGCCGGAGGGAATTTTAAATAGCATCTGTTACGAGATCGGGGTGCGGGAGCTTATCGCCGCTGGCTACATCTCGAAGCTCAAAAGCAAAAGCGGAAAATTCAAAGCCAACACCGATGGACTGCATGTACGAGGCGGTGAGTTTGTTCCTGCCGAGGTTGAGGCGTTGATGGACCAAGATGGGCTGGTTCATGCGGCGTGTAAGGAGATTGTCGAACTTACCAAAGATCGCAGGTCGGTTTTGATCTTCGCGTCGAGCGTCAAACATGGTCAGCATGTCGCCAAAACAATCGAACGGATCGCCGGTGAGGAGTGCGGCTTCGTCGATGGCGAAACGTCGGGCATCTTTCGAGACCAGATTCTTCGGCGGTTCCATGAGGGGGAACTGAAATTTTTAGCGAATGTCAATGTGCTGACCACCGGCTTCGATGCGCCGAACGTGGACTGTGTGGTGCTGTTGCGACCGACGATGTCGCCGGGACTTTATTACCAGATGGTCGGACGGGGGTTTCGGTTGGCTCCCGGTAAGGCCGACTGTCTGGTTTTGGACTTCTCCGGCAATGTTCTACGGCACGGGCCGGTGGATCAAATTCGAGTTCACGATCCGGCGGCAAAACGTTTCGGTTCTCAGGAGAGGCCATCGAAAGAGTGTCCATCGTGTCAGGCGTTGATTGCGACGGGGTATGCGACGTGTCCGGAATGCGGTTTTGTTTTTCCGCCGCCGGAGCGGGATCGACATGAAGCGGAGGCCGGTACTGCTGGCGTTCTCTCCGGTGAAATCACGGACACCGAGTACGAGGTGAGGGATGTTCACTACAGCGTGCATGTGAAGCGAGACGCCACTTATGACGCACCGCGCACGCTGCGAGTCGATTACGAGATCGGCTACTACCAGTACAAAACCGAGTGGGTGTGTTTGGAACATAAAGGTTACGCACGGCAGAAGGCCGAGGCGTGGTGGCGGATGCGGTCGTGTACTCCGGTGCCGAAGACGATTGAGGAGGCCGTGGCGTTGGCGAAATCCGGCGTGTTGGCACAGGCGCTTGCGATCACCGTTCGTCACGTCGCCGGCGAGAAATTCGACCGAATTATTGATTGCGTACTGGTGACGAAGCCGGAGTTGGAAACCGTGGCGGTTCCAGATGCTCCGGACGAGTCGTGGGATGAGAGCTTGCCGTTACCTATGCAACCAGAAGATGAAATTCCTTTTTAGGAGATCAATATGCAGCAAATCGTGGAGCAACGCATTGGGTTCGCTTTTGATGAAGCGGTCGAATTGAATCACGAGACGTCATTACCGATGGCGATGGAGACGGTGGCCGATCACTTGTGGGCGCGAGGTTACGACTGTGATCCGCTGATGCTGGAAACGATGGTCAAGCATAAGGTGGTGAAACCTGCCGATCTTGACTTCTGGTCGCGGGCGGATGTGGAGGCTGCCGCCGAGCATCTTGAGGACTGCGGCATTTTCACGCCGCATGCCAAAATGTGCCAGGTGCTGGGGTGTCGTTACGCGGATTTCGTGCGGGCTTTGCGGGCAGCGGCGGAACGCGAGTCGGCCAAATATGGGCGAGAGGTGCCCGCGTGCGATCAGTTTTTCGTGATGCACCGGATGCCGCCGCGTGGGGAGACCAACGCGGATGGTGAATACCGCATCGTTCAACCGTCGGTATTTACGTTCACACTTTGCGACGACGTGCGCGAACGCCTCGAACGCGGTGAGCCTGTCTGAACTGTTTTTACATTCGTAACCGTTCACTGTGGTCTTCGCCTTGGCGGGCGGGGCGAAGGCCATGACGCATTTCATCCGCCCGGAACGCAGTAGCGAGAAGCGAGGAAACATGATGCAAGAGATGACGATTCCAATGCCAAAACCTGTGATCGGCGCACCGTCCGATCCTGATCTGGTTACGACGCCGGCACCGATGCGTCTGCTGCCACCGCTCCCGCCGTCGCAAGGGCCGCGTTGCCATCAGTGTGGAGGTGTGACCGTCCGTGCTGGCTCGTGCTACGTGTGTGTGGGATGCGGTACGGCCACGGGTTGCTCGTGAAGGACGTTTTCGGCATGGATGCATTTGCCAAACAATATCTGCGGGCGGGACTGTCCGTGCTGCCAGCGAGCCGTGTTGAAAAGCGGCCGGCGCTGGCGTGGTGGAAGGACTATCAGTCCCGCCTGCCGACCGAAGCGGAGGTGATGGCGTGGTTTGCCAATTCACACGACGCGTTGTGCCTGGTGACAGGTGCGGTGTCGGGCAATCTCGAACTGCTCGATTTCGACAACGGCGGCGAGCTTTTCAACCGCTGGGCCGAACTAGTCGAGGCGGAGATGCCAGGATTGATGGGACGGCTGGTTATCGAAACATCGCAGTCCGGTGGTTGGCACGTCCTCTACCGTTGCGTGGAAAAAGTCTGCGGTAGTGTTCATCTGGCCCAGCGTGCTGTTCTTACGCCCGACGATAAGCCGGTCGTCATTGCCGGTAAAACATACAGACCACGACGCAATGCGTCCGGCGGGTGGGAGGTCATCCTGACCTTGATCGAGACACGAGGCGAGGGAGGACTGTTTCTTTGTCATCCCACACCGGGATACGAACTGATGCAGGGACAGATCGACGATCTGCCGTTGCTCACTGCCGAGGAACGAGACGTTCTGCTCGAAGCCGCTTGGTCGCTCAATGAGCTGATCCCGTCGCCGGTTGCCGTTCCGCCCGATCCGCAACCGCACAATCAGGGCGAGCGTCCCGGTGATGCTTTCAATGCTCGCGGTGATGTTACGGCATTACTCGTACAGCATGGCTGGATGTTGGTCCGCGACGGGGAAAATCAATATTGGCGGCGACCGGGAGAGAATAAAGGCTGGAGCGCGACGTTCAAGGATCGCGTTTTCTACGTCTTCTCCTCCAACGCTGCCCCCTTCGAAGGCCCCAAGGCATACGGGCCGTTCGCCGTCTACACGATGCTCGAACACAACGGCGATTACACCCGTGCCGCGTCGGCGTTGCGGACTCAAGGATATGGGACAACATCGGTTACTTCTTCTCTCACTACGACGCCACCACCTGCCGCGCCGGTGATGCTTTTGGAACCTTTGACCGTTCGAGAACTCGTTAACAAATATCCCAAGCTGCGACCACCGATCATCCACGGCCTGCTGCGAGAGGGTGAGACGATGAACCTGATCTCGGCTCCGAAGATGAAAAAGAGCTGGTTGGTTACCGATCTTGCCCTTGCCGTCGTGACGGGTCGTGATTGGCTTGGGCAATTCAAATGTGAGCGTGGCGAAGTTTTAATTCTCGACAACGAACTTCACGGCGAAACGTCAGCCAATCGCATCCCAAAGGTCGCCGAGGCCCGAGGTATTGCCTGGGACGCCTACGCAGACCGTGTCCGAGTCCTGAACCTACGAGGCTGCCTGCAAGATGTGTTTTCGCTGGGGACGTACTTTCAAACTCTGCAGCCGGGGCGTTTCAAGGTGATTGTTCTTGATGCGTTCTATCGCTTTATGCCGCGTGATATGGATGAAAACGATAACGGCACAATGGCGTCACTCTATAACCACATCGACCGCTACGCCGATATGTTGGACTGTTCATTTGTGTTGATCCATCATACTAGCAAGGGGAACCAGTCCGGCAAGAACGTGACCGACGTGGGTGCTGGTGCGGGCAGTCAGAGCCGCGCTACCGACACACATATGGTGTTGCGTGCTCATGAGGAGGAGGATGCGGTCGTTCTCGACGCTGCCGTGCGTTCATGGCCGCCGTGTCTACCGCGATGTCTCCGCTGGTCGCATCCCGTCTGGTCGCCTGCGGATGACCTTGATCCTCTGCAACTCAGAATCGACAGCGGAAAGAAGAAGACTGAGAAAAAAGATGAATGGACGTCCGAGTCCTTCGCCGAGGCATTTGTCGATGTGGAACCGGCGACGCGTACCGCGGTCTTGTCACGAGCGAACAAAGCGGGACTGTCGAATTGGACAGCCGAGCGTCTACTGCGGTATGCCGAGTCGGAAGGCTTGGTTATTCGTAGCGGCGAAGGCAAACGTAACCAACCTTGTACCTATGCTCGCAATGTCACCAAAAGCCAGGAGGAACAATCATGAAGATTCGTGGTGAGATTCGTGGTGTGCGCACACTACAAATGCTATTTGTTTCGTGGTGGGAGGTGTTTTGCTGCACATTACGAAGCGAAAATCATTTCGTGGTGTGCGCTAAAAATACACACACCACGAAAGCAGCACGCCGGGATGAGATTCGTGGTGTGCGCCCCTTAAGGGGGCGCACACACCACGAATCCGTCCCAGGCCGGCGTGCGTGGGTTCGCAGACGGAAAAACCAACACGCCAACCGCGACCACGTTCGCCAACGTTCTCGCACGTTTGCCACACGTTGCATCGTTGGCGGCAAGGTGGCCAACTACGCCAATTCGCAAGATCGACGCGACGTGGGCCAGACGAACGCGACTGCCAGAAACGTCTGCCAAAGTGGCAGAGAAATATAAAAAATGGTTCCCCCCTGGAACGTTCAGAAGATGATGCCGAGGGGAACGCAAACGAAATATGACTGACTTTCTTTCGTGAAAAAAAACTGGAAAACCTTTGTTTTTACTGGAGATTTTTGTGCAAATTGAACTTCGTTCTCTTGACCAGATTCATCCATATTCCGGCAACCCGCGTCAGAACGATGAGGCGGTGGATGCTGTGGCGGCGAGCTTGAAGGAGTTTGGGTTTCGCCAACCGATCGTAGTCGATGCCGAGGGCGTGATTATCGTTGGTCATACCCGATTCAAGGCGGCACAGAAGTTGGGACTCGCCCAAGTGCCGGTGCATGTCGCCACCGATCTCACGCCGGCGCAGGTGAAGGCGTATAGGCTCGCCGACAACGCGACGAATGAAATCGCGGAGTGGGATTACGAACTCTTGCCGATCGAGCTTTCGGCGCTCAAGGACATGAATTTCGAGTTGGGACTGCTGGGGTTCGACCAAGAGGAACTCTCGCAGATCATGTCCGGCGACGTGCAGCAGGGGTTGACCGATCCCGACGACGTGCCGGCACCGCCGGACGAGGCGATCACCAAGCCCGGTGATCTGTGGATACTTGGCGATCACCGGCTGCTCTGTGGGGATTCGAGCAAGTCGGAGGATGTGGATCGGCTGCTGGATGGTCAACCGATTCACCTTTGTCATACTGACCCCCCGTATAATATCTGCTTGGAGCCTCGCAGTAATAATGCCATCGCGGCGGGCTTGTCGAGTGTTGAAGCCACACGCCGCCAGAAACTCGACGCGGAGGCCGAGCCGGCGAAGAAAAAACTCCGTGCCAAAGATCGCCCCCTCGCAAACAATTTTATTTCCGACGAAGCGTTCGACGAAATGCTCGACGCATGGTTTGGCAACATCGCTCGTGTACTCCTGCCAGGACACAGTTTTTTCATGTGGGGCAGCTACAGCAACCTCGGCAGCTACCCACCATTGTTGAAAAAGCACGGGCTACATTTCGCACAAGCGATCGTGTGGGACAAACAGCATCCGGTGTTGAACAGGAAGGATTTTATGAGGGCCTATGAGCTGGCGTTCTATGGCTGGCGCGAGGGCGCGGCACATCGTTTCTTCGGCCCAAACAATGCCACGGACCTCTGGCACGTCAAGAAGGTCAGCCCGCATGCGATGATCCATCTGACGGAGAAGCCGGTGGAGTTGGCGGTGCGGGCGATGCAATATTCATCGCTGGCCGGCGAAAACGTACTGGACCTTTTCGGCGGTAGCGGCAGCACACTCATCGCAGCCGAGCAGACGGGACGACGGGCGTTCCTCATGGAAATCGATCCTTTATATGTCGATTTAATCGTGGATCGTTATCAGCGTTTCAGCGGCAAACCTGCAGTACTTACTCGCACGGGCACTTCGCCGATTCCGATGAAGCCTCGCGAGGAGGAGATGCGATGAAAAGCATCAACCATATTTCAGTGTGTGCGGCTGATAGGACGGGAAACTGTTCACTGAGCACAGCGTCGGAAGAACTTGGCAATTTCAGTTTTTCCAGATTGTCCGCTGGCGACAGCGAGCGTCAGTTCGATCAAACCGTCTTCGTCGTTATCGATGGTGATGTCGTTGATGGCGAGGAAAACGATGGCGGCGGCGGAGCCGGTGCGTTTGTTGCCGTCCAAGAACGGATGATTTTGCACGATGTGATAGAGGTAAGCGGCGGCCATCTCGAACATGTCGGCATGCAGGAGTTGGCCACCATAAGAAGCCTGTGGCATGGCCAGAGCCGACTGGAGCAGGCCCATGTCGCGGGTGCCGTCGATGCCGCCGTAGTGTTCGATCAGGCTACGGTGCAGGCGAAGGACTTGATCCAGATCGAGGAACAAAGGCATGGCTTACTCCGCCAGTTTCTTCATGGCTCGGCCAAAGCGTTTGTGGACCATTGCCACGGCATCTTCGAATTTTTTATCTTCTTTAGCGTTGCGAACCGGTGTGAGTACCAGCGAACGCCCATCGGAAATGATCTCGAAGGGCGTCTCCGGCGTAGCTTGCAGCAACTCAAGGATCGGTTTGTCGATCACCATCGCGTAGCTGTTGCCGTGCTTGGTCAATGTCTTGATCATCTTTGTCGTCTCCGAAATCCATATACACAGTATATCTATCGGATATACGGCGATCAACCTGCAACTGTTGGATCGCTACGTGTCTTGTTTGAGAATTTGGAGATATTTATGGTAAACGTAAACACGGTCTCGCTGTTTGCCGGTGGTTTCGCGGAGGATGCCGAGTTTGTTCAGTGCAGCCAAGGCTTTGATGGCGGTGGGTTTGGTGACGTTCAAGAGTGTTACGGCTCGTGGCAATGTGATGACGGGGTTGGCGGCCAGCAGGTCGAGCAGTTTGACGGCTGGTATGGTTGCTTGGGGAGCGGTGACCAACGCGGCGCGGTCGAGGGAGAGTTGGAGGAACAGCCGTTGTGCTGCGGAGACGGCGTCATCGGCGGCTTCGGCCACACAATCGAGGAAGAATTCTGTCCAGCCTTCCCAGTTGCCGAGGGTGCGGATTTCGGAGAGGCGATTGTAATATTCTTGCTGGTGGCGTTTGAAAGCGACGCTCAGGTACAGCAGCGGCACCGGCAAGATTTTCCAGTGCTCGACGAGCAGCGTGATGAGCAGGCGTCCGATGCGACCGTTGCCGTCGAGGAACGGGTGGATGGTTTCGAATTGTGCGTGGGCCAGGCCGATGCGGATGAGAGGTGGAAGGTCGTCGGGGCGGTGAATCCACTTTTCGAGTGCCGAGAGAGCGTCCGGCAGTGCATCCGGTGGCGGC
>WQYP01000041.1 GCA_009781185.1 Phycisphaerales bacterium
AAAACGCTTCGACCGTTTTCCGTTTGCCGGGGAATGGCTGATTCTTTCCCCCGCTGGTCCCCGTCTTTGTTTCCCCCCCCCCCCGTCCCTCCACATGTACACATCCCGCGTACACTCCCTCCGCCGGCGACAGTTGCCGTATTGCCACGTTTGCCGTCGGAAAGCCCAAGGCCTTGCCACGCTGCTGACCCTTCATCACTTCCCCGCGAACGCTGTACGCGCGGCCGAGACAGCGAGCGGCGTCACGTACACGGCCATGTTCGATGAGCCAACGCGTCAGGCTGCTCGACACATTCACCACCGTCAAATCGCTGAGCACCACCTCCTGCGTCGGCACCACAATCGCTTCAATCCCCAGTCCCCTCCCCTCCCGCAAAAGCATCTCCACATTCCCCCGCGCTCCGCGCCCAAACGTAAACGTCGGCCCTTCCACCATCACCCTCGCTCCTATCACCCCCCCTACCACATCCTGCAAAAACGCCTCCGCCTGGATCGCCAGAAACTCCCGCGTCGTCGGCACGGCGATCACCACATCCGCTCCGAATGCTCCGAGTAGTTCCAGACGCTGCTCGAGCGTCGTCAGCGGCGCCCGCATCATCCCCGACCTGAGTATCACCGCCGGGTGCGGCTCAAACGTCATGATCGTAAAACTGGCGTTTCTCTTCGCCGCCTCTTCCCGCCCCATCGATAGCATTTTCGCATGTCCCACGTGTACGCCGTCGAAATTTCCAACGCACAGAACACCGCCGCGTAAGTCTGCGGGAAAGGCTCGCCAGTCGTGGATGATTTTCATTGCCGCAGTATACCGGGAATCGGAATGCACCGCAGAGCGCAAAGGACGCAGAGTTTTTTGGCAAATTACCTCACTCCGTCGTCTCTGCGATCTCCGCGATCTCTGCGGTTAAAATTCTGCGCATAGAAAAACCGCATCACGCGGGCATCGGGCTCACCTCCGGTAGGCTTGCTTATAACAGAATAAAGAGTGCTGACACTACCACCTGGCCGACGCATTCTCGTCATGCGGCTTTCTCATTCAGCTCATTGGCTGAAAGATCTGTTCGCTGCCGGACCTCCTTGCACCATCAGGTGCGGTTCGCGTTTCTCTATTATTATTATCGCTTGGATACCCTATCAAGGTCAAGGACAAACTACGATCATGATGGAATTGGGGGTGCATCCAGAATTCAGTTGCCATTCCGTGATGCTCGGCAGAGCGGTAACCGAACGGCATGCAAGCATGCCGGCTCAAATAGGACATGCCACCAATCACTGAATGCACCCGTCTGCTGGGCGCTGTATACTTTTTCCGATTTCTTCGCTACTGTTTAATGATCCCGCGAAATAGTTGCTGCGGGTTCGTTGTTCCTCGCGGAAGTGATACATGTCAGGACCGTCCCCCCCACTGCCCGCATTCCCCGCTCATGCGATTCTGGCGACCGATCTTTCCGGTCTTTCGCGTGCTGCGGAGTTGATCAAGGGCGGGAAGCTGATCGTGGTGCCGACGGAGACGGTCTACGGCATCGCGGTGAATCTGCTTGCTCCCGATGCCCGCGCCAAGGCAAAAGCGATTAAAGCAAGCGTTCAGTTGCAACCCCCGGCAGAGCCGGGGGCTAAGGGTCGCGGCTCGGATCAGCCTATGCAATCACCTTGGGTGATCCATGTCGGACAACCTGAGGATGTTATTGCCTGGACGCCACGCATTTCTCAACTCGGCAAGCGTTTGATCCGTAAGGCACTCCCCGGTCCGATTGCGTTTCAGATTAAGCTTGCGCCTGAGGATATTGTTGCTGCGCGGCGGCGGCTGGGGGATGCGACGGAGGAGACGATTCATGATGGGTGCCTGACGCTTCGCTGCCCGGAATGTTCGTCGACGCAGCAGATTCTTTCGCAGTCGGAAGTGCCGGTGGCTATTATTGGCGCGGGTACACCGGCACAGCCCGCGATTTTTGAAATTGCCGATCTGGGTGTCGGCGGCATGGATATCGTTGCGGCGGTGGATGGCGGGGCGACACGCTATCGCCGGGCTTCGACTCTTGTCCGTATCGAGGGGGATCGTTTTTCGGTGATTCGGGCGGGCGTTATTGACGAGCGGATGATTCAGAAGATGGCGGATTTGGTGATTCTGTTTATTTGTACGGGCAATACTTGCCGCTCGCCGATGGCGGCAGCTTTGGCGATACGGATATTGGCGGACAAACTGCGGATAGAGCCGTCGGAACTTCCGCTACGGCACATTGTGGTGCAGTCTGCGGGTCTGCATGCCAGTCGCGGGATGCGTGCGGCTTACGAGGCGATGGAGGCTGTTAAATTGCACGGCGGGGATTTGGCGGCTCATCTCTCGCAGCCGGCAACCATGGACTTATTGCGTCGCGCCGATTTCATCTATACAATGACCGATGCGCATCGAAATGAAGTGCTGGAATTTCTGCCCGCGGCCGTTCATAAGACGCAGCGGCTCAATCCCCTCGCTGATGTGGAAGATCCGATCGGCGCGGGGCTTGGCGTCTACGAAGAAGTGGCTGAACATCTGGTTGGCTTGTTGAGACAGCGTGTGAGTGAGCTTCCGATATGAAAATTGCAATCGCATGTGACCACCGAGGATTTACTGTCAAGCAGAAGATTTGCGCGCAAGTTGCCGGCAGCGGTCACACGGTGATCGACTTCGGTACCGACAGCCCGAAGGCGTGCGATTATCCGGATTTTGCGATTCCAGCGTCCAAGGCGGTGGCGCTGGGGCAGGCGGACCGCGGGATTTTGATCGACGGCTCGGGCATCGGTATGTCCATTATCGCCAACAAAATTCCGAGCGTTCGCGCGGCGATCTGTCACGATGAGCTGACAGCTGAAATATCGCGGCGTTATAATGATGCAAATGTGCTTTGTTTTGCGGCGGATTTGCTGGGCGATGAACTGATCCGGCGAACGATTGATGCGTGGCTGCGTACGCCCTTCGAACAAGGCCGGCATTCGCGTCGCATCGAAAAACTCGCCCAACTGGAAAAACAACTCTTCGGCACAGATTTGGAAGCACTCCTCAAGAATATCTGATGATTTGGTGATCTGGTGATTTGCGCTGCCGCGTATGTGGGAATACCTTTCGATTGCTCAAGTTAAAATCACCAGATCACCAGATCACCCAATTACCAGATTATCAGATTAAAAATCACAGATTCAAAATCGGAGGAACGTGGTATGGCGGAGATGACGCCTCGGGAACGATGGCTGGGGATTTTTAATAGGGGGGCGGTGGATCGTGTGCCGACGGATTATTGGGGGACGCCGGAGGTGACGGCGAGGTTACTTGGGGATTTGGGTTGCGGGAGCCATGAGGAATTGTGGCGGAAGTTGCGGATCGATAAGCAGCAGCATTTGGGGGCGAGGTATTTGAAACAGGCGGAGTACGATAGGCGGGGAACTGATATGTGGGGAATACGGTATGAGACGGTGGATTATGGAACGGGGCAGTACAGGGAAGCGGTGGGGCATCCGCTGGCGGGGATGGAGCGCGTGGAGGAGATCGAGGCGTATGCGTGGCCGCGGGCGGAGGATTTTGACTGGGCGGGAGCATCTGAGCGGGCTGCGGCGATTGACGACTATCGTGTACGGCAGGCGGGGACTTACGAGCCGTTCCTGTTGTATTGCAGTCTGCGTGGGATGGAGCAGGCGTATGAGGATCTGCTGCTGAATCCGGAGATCGCGGAAGCGATTCTGCGGCAGATTTTTGATTTTTATTACGAGTACAATCGGCGATTGTTCGAGGCGGGGCGTGGGAAAGTGGATTTGACGTATGTGGCGGAGGATTTGGCTGGGCAGATGGGTCCGCTGTTTGGGGTGGAGACGTATCGGAAGTTTTTGCTGCCGCGGCAGAAACGGATGGCGGACTTGGCAAGGTCGTTCGGGATTCACGTCTATTATCACACCGACGGAGCGGCACGGGTGTTTTTGCGGGATCTGATTGACGTGGTGGGAATCGAAATACTCAACCCGCTGCAATGGCGGTGTCCGGGAATGGAATTGCAAGGGTTGGTGCGGGATTTCGGCGAACGCATTGCGTTTCACGGAGGTATTGACAATCAGCAGACGCTGCCGTTCGGATCGGTGGAGGATGTGGTGAAGGAAGTCAAGGAAGTCGCGGCGATCATGAATGGGGTGAGGTGGATTTGTTCGCCGTGTCATAATATTCAGCCGGTGACGCCGACGGCCAATATCGTGGCGATGTATGAGACGATCCATGAGATCGGAGCTGCTTGAAAGAAGCCAGAAGCTAGTGGCGGTATACTCTCTCGCATGTCTGAAACACAAGCATTTCGACTTAGGATTCATCATGTGGTGGTGGTGTTGGCGGTATTGGTGTTTGGGTGGCGGATGTTTGATTATTTTGTGCCGGGGATTGTGGGGAGCGAGGAACATGGGTATCTGACCACGGCGAAGCGGTTGGCGACGACGGGGAGCGTGACACTGCGGCAGGAGGACCCGTATGCGTTTGTCGGTGAGACGATGATGCAGGCGGAAGGCGGAACGGGGGAGATGTATTGTTTGCGAGGAGGATGGAGGACGATGGGGTATTCGTGGCTCTGTGCGGCGGCGTATTTTGTTGGTGGGCCGATGGGGCCGTTTGTCGTGAATCCGATATGTGCGGTGGCGGTGATCATTGGCGTGTATGTGTTGGGGCGACTGTTGAAAAAGGAGCGGGGGGGGTGGGGAGGATTGGTGGGGGCGATCGTGGCGATGGGAGTGGCGGTATGTCCGCTGTTTTTGTACTACGCGGTCAGGCCGTTGCCGCAGATGGCGCATTTGGCGGTGGGGGTTTGGATGATGGTTGCGGCGATGGCGTGGCGGCGTGATCGGAAGGTGGACCGGGCGATCGTGGTGAGGGCGGTGTTTGGCGGGGTGGGCGCGGTGGTGGCGGTAGCAGCGGCAGGGGCAATGGTGTGGGGCCATTGGGATGCGATTTCGACGGAGCAGTTGGAGAGGGTTCATCGGACGGGGCGAGGAATGATGGAAGCGGGGAAGATTGTGCAGAGCAAGGCGTCGGCGGGGGCGGTGATATTGGCGGATAATCAGTCGGAGTATTTTTTGGATTATGTGGGGCGGTATACGATTTATTCGGCGGCGATGTTTGAGCCGGAGAGGATTGCCCAGCGTGTGAGCGATCTGGCGCGGGATCCGCATGCGTTTGATCCGGCGAGAACGCGGGAGATCAAGGGTCTTGTAGGAGGAAAAACGGTGGAAGAGTTGGATGCGATTTTGCGACAGCGGTTGCGGGGGTACCTGTCGGTGGGGCGGCCGGTGTTTGTGTTCGGGACTCAAGAGCAAGCGTCGCGGTGGAAGGAGCGGCTGAAGATGCCGATGGAGAAGGTGGCGGGGAGCGGAGGGTTGGTGATGTATGAGGTGGAAGCGGGGAATTGAAGTTAAAAGGTAAAAGGTAAAGGGTAAAAGGTTTTCTTTCTCCTTTTATCTTTTAGAGCATTCTCAATTCAAACGTAGCGAAGGTCGCCACATACCGTGAGCCAAGCCCCGTATTACCATCTTGCTGTTACCTGCTCTGTCTCAACCCTCCACCATTCGGCCATCAGAGCCGCGACCGTAAGGGAGCGACAGGCTTTATCTCCGCATTGTCGCACGGGTCGCTCCCTTACGGTCGCGGCTCTGATAGAGGATTGAGACAAAGCAGGTAACAGCAAGATGGCCATGCGGGGCTTTGGCACAGCCTACAAAAACCCATCACGGCTTGTCGAGAAGCTTCTGAACTTCTTTGGCGAGTGGGGTGTCGGGGAAATCGCGGAGGATCACGGGCAATTGCGGGGCGAGTTCTTTGCGGCTCTTGAGGATCGAAAGAATGTTGTCGGCTTGAACCTCGGCAAGGCCGGTGATGTGACCCATCAGCGCGCGGATGCTGTCATCGTTTTGGGGAGTATTGGCCGGCTTAAAGCGGCTCGGGAGATAGTTCGCGCGAACCGTTTTTTCATCAAGGCTCAGAAGCCAGCGGTAGTCGGCGAGGCGGATGGCAAGGTTCTCGGCCATCGTCTGTTTGGGAGTCAGAAGCTGCGATCTGGCACGGATGGAGCTGTAGCCGATACGGTTGCCGGCTTCCTTGAGGGCCTGCTGGTGGTAGCGGGTGGACTTATCGAAGTCCGCTGACTCGCCGTAGTCGCTGTGATAATTGGTGGCGAAGAGAACGCCGAGCTGGGTGAGGATACAAGCGCGGATGGCGAGATCCTGTGTCTTGTCGAGTGCCGCAAGATAATGTTTTTCGGCCAGAGCCTGGCCGCCTGGAAGTCTCAGTCCGGTGTTTATCTCGCTGTCGTAGGTCATGGCCTGGGCGAGTTCGCGGTCATAGGACGCGAACCTTTGCGGACACGGAAACGATCTTGATGAAGTGGCGGGCGCGTTTTTAGGCAGGGATTGAGGGAGGGGTTGGATGGACTTGATGAGACCGGCCGCATCGAATGTCATGTTCCATTGAAGCGTGTGAATGTCACTATTCCAAAGGGTGGCCTGGAAGTCGTAGCGGATGGTCGCGGTACCATCGGGATTCTTGCGTGGATCGCCAATGGCGAGAGTCTTGCGCTCCGCGATGATGTCGTAGTTGTCTTGGAAGAAGCGGTCGATGAGGGCTTGAGCGGCGGGTGCGGTAGCGGGCCGCGTCGCCGGTTGGGAGGCGGCAGGAAGAGGGGCGAGCGGTTCGAGTTTGTCGGCGAGGTAAGTTTTGTCGCCGACCTGGATGCGGAGCCGGTCGCGTTGGGCGGCAATCTCCACCGCGGAAGTCGCCGTGAGCATCGCATCCTTCGGCCAGGCAGGATCAACGGAGCTGTCGTTGTTGGAGAACTTGAAGGTCACGGAATTACCGGAGGCGGGGGTGCAAGTGAGTATGCCGCGGGCGTGTATACGTTGATCTCCACCAACACCGAAAATCTCGCCGTTTTTGGCGGTGATGAACGACTGGTTGATATTTTCGATTTTCGATTTTTGATTTTCGATTGGGGCGGTCGTCGGCTGCGTCGCGGGAGCCGAGATCGCTCGGCTGCGGGCATGCAGTAGAACCTCGCCGCCTTCCAGCGACTGTATCTGAATCACCACCAGATCATGTCGCGAATTGGTCACTGCGAAGAAAACGTCGGTTGGGTAGCCGCCTATCACTTTTCCTTGAGGGACTGTCGTTCTTTTTCCTCGACTTGCAACGCCAGAGAGATCGAACGTTTCAAGCCCTTTGGCCGCGAGATTCTTGAGCAACGTCTCGCTGGAGATGCCGTCGGCGTCGAGCCAGCGGTGGACATCCAACGGTATAAATTTGGTTTCGGCGGCTCCCACCAGTTGCTGCTTGGCGAGGTCCAAGTGGAAGTCGTCGTGCATGTCGGTGCAGTCGAGGCGGAAGGATTGCCAGCGGAGATCATACGCGACGTTCCTGGAGATATCGGGCAGGTGGTTGGTGAACCCGACGAATGCCCGGTTGGAGGCGAAACGCAAATCCAGTTGGCCAGCCAAGTCTGTCATGAGCGTGAACACGGAGTCCTTAAAAGGCAACTCAGGACTCACCATGTGAAAGTGATGCTCGGCGTCCAAGGGGTAGTATTGAGCTCTGACAACAGCCCAGGCGATATCCCGAAGAATAGCCTGCGTATCCTGCGGCGAGGCCAAGTTCTTCTTGAATTCCGAGAATTGCACATTGGTCATCGGCTTCTGAAGCAAAATAGCCAACGGATCTCCGCACAGCGATTCAAACTCGCCCAGCACAAGGGTGTGAGTGATCGGCGAGTTGGCGGGGACAGCGGCGGAGCGAATCACGCCGCGCATGAACTCACGCTGTTCGTTGAGCCGGCGAAGGTCGGCCTCGTTGAGAGTCGGAGCCTCAAGGGCTTCAACCACTAGCAATTGCAGCGTCTTGAGTCTGTCTGGCATGCCGAGGTAGAGGTTGTCGAGTAGATAGTTGTCCGGAGGTCTGAGGAAACCATCGACGCGATCGCCGATGCGTTTGTCCCGCAAATTATAGAGGATCTCAGTCACATGGTCGTTTGCATATTTGTTGAGACCGTCGATGCGTTTGTAGAGCGAATCGAGGATGGCTTGTTGCCGCTGTTGATCGGGAAGGCGGCTTGGGTCCATGTGAGCTTGGACGATGGCGTGGAACTCCGCACGGATTTCCGCGATGCGGGCCGGCGAGAGAAAAGAAATCTTCGCGTGTTCGAGAGCGTTCGCCACCGTATCGCCAACCGCGGTGGGAAAATCGGCGGCGGACCTGGCGCGAGACGCGGCGCCCCCCAAGCCCGGGGATTGCACTCCCTGGGCTTTTCCCTGCTCGGACTCCGTACAACACAAAATAGCTAAAAGTGAGACCGCGACAATCGCTAATCCCGCAACGATCACCAGAGCCTTGCGTGTCAGCGCACTGCGACGCATCGCCGGATTGAGTATCGCCCGCAACCGCCGTTCCAGTGTTGACGCCCGCGCCATGGCCAATGACCCTACCGAAACATCCGAAACATTCGCGTATTCCAGCAACGTCTCTGCATACTCCGAAGACTTCGCCCCAGCACGCAGCACCACATCATCGCACGCCCGCTCACATTCCGCCCGCGCCCGCAAAACCGCCAGCCACGCCAGCGGCTGAAACCAATAAAAACTTCGCACCACATGGGCCAGCACAATCGTGACACAATCTAATCGTTTGATATGTGCTAATTCGTGCAATAGTACGATTCGTCGTTTTTCTTCCAGCCACATTTCCGCCGCGTCTGAGAGCAGAATCGTCGGTCGCAGAATCCCAAACGTCAGCGGCACCGAACACGCTGCCGACTTGCGAACCAGCACCGCCCGCCGAATCCCCAGCAGATTTTTCAGCATCCCGACCTGCCGCTCCCAGAACGCCCCTGTCATCGCCATGCTTTCCCGCCGCCGCCGAGCAGCCGAGTACGCACCCACCATTACCGGCAACATCGCAACCAAAACGCCACCACCCCAAATCACCGCCATCCCCAACAACCATATCCAATTATTTCCATCTTTCGCCGACACGTTCTTCACCACGATCTCTTCGCGATACGGCGCAATCACCATCGCCGTCTGCTTCGGATTAGCCGTCAGCCCCCGGCTCTGCCGGAGGTTTCGAAGTTCCGTACCAGCATCCACACGGAGTGAACTCCCGACCGCTTCCCCCGAACCCCCGGCAGAGCCGGGGACTAACGAATGCTTTTCAACCACCACCACCCGCAACATCGTCGCCCACGAAGGCAACACATGCCACGCCGGCAGCATCAGCGACAACATCGGCAGCAGCATCAAACTCGCCAGCGTCGCCACCCACACCAGATGCCGAACCGCCGCGGAACGCTTCCGCAGCATCAGCGTCACCCCCCACGCCACGCCCAGAAGCGCCGTCGACTTGACCCCCGCATCCATCAGCATCACAACCACCACCGCTGCCACCACCACGACATGCAAAGCGAAAGCTGTCATGTCATTCTCCCTTCTTTTTCGCCGCTTCAATCAGCGCCGCCAGCCGTTTGTATTCCTCTTTCGTCAACTTTACTTTGGGGTCCGTAAGCCGCGTCGCGACCGCCAGTTCCAGCGATCCGCCGAAAAATGTCTCCAGCACACGTTCCAGAGCTCCCTTTGCCGCCTTCTCCCGCGTCATCACCGGCGAATAGACATATTTTTTCTCCAACTCCCGATGCCGCAGATGGCCCTTCTCCTCCAATATCCTCATCAGCGTCCGCACCGCCGAGTAACTTGGAGGGTCCTTAAGTCCCTCCAGCGCCTCCGCTACCGTCGCCTCCCCCTTTGCATAAACCACATCCATAATCTCCCGTTCCCGCCGCGACAATTGTTGAAGCCCGCTCATCGACATGCTCCTTTATTTAGCCGGCATGCTTGCATGCCGCTTCGCGTTCCGCCGAACCACACGTTCATGGTAAAAATTTAGCATATCTTCCCTGCCTGTCAAGCTAAATGCTAAATTTTTACCAGGTATGGCGGAGTGCTTGTGCATTTTGGGGTCTCCTTGGATAATTCCTTGCTGGAAATCAGCCGCGGTGGACGCGGATGAATGGTTTTTTAGTTTTTTTGAAAGGTTCTCATTATGGCAAGTGCACTCATTGTCTGGGGCGGCTGGGCCGGCCACCAGCCCAAGGAAGTCGCGGAAGTCTTCCGCCGCGTGCTGGTGGAAGACGGCGTCCAGGTCGAAGTCAGCGACACCCTCGATGCCTTCAAAGACGAAGCGAAGCTGATGGCCCTCGACCTGATCATCCCGATCTGGACCATGGGCGAGATTACCAAGGAGCAGGTGGTGCCGGTGCTCAAAGCGGTCCGCGAAGGCGGCGTGGGCATCGCCGGCTGTCACGGCGGCATGGGCGATGCGTTCCGAAAAGACGTCAGTTGGCAGTTCATGGTCGGCGGACAATGGATCGCTCACCCCGGCAACGACGGCACCCTCCACACCATCCGCATCAAAAACCCCGACCACCCCATCACCAAAGGCATCAAAGATTTCGACGTCAAGTCCGAACAGTATTACATGCACATCGACCCTGCGATCCAGGTGCTCGCCACGACCACTTTCCCGACGCCCGGCGTCGACGGCCCGCACGTTCCCAACGGCTTCACTGAGGTCCCGCAGGTCTGGACCAAGTACTGGGGCAAAGGCCGCGTCTTCTACAACGCCCTGGGCCATCAAGCCAACATCTTCGACATCCCCGAAGCACTCGAACTGATGCGCCGCGGCTTCCGCTGGGCACGCAAAGACCGCCCGAAATGCGGGTGCTAGTTATTAGTTATTAGTATATTAGTTATTAGGTGTGAGGCCGACCGTTTGGGATCGGCCTTTTTTTATTGTTCTTCCGCGACGAATTCACGGTCTTTGTTCACCATCTGGGCTTTGAGCCGCAGAATGATGCTCGAGTGCATCTGCGAGACGCGGGATTCGGAGAGATCGAGCGTGGCACCGATTTCTTTCATGGTCATTTCTTCGTAGTAGTAGAGGATCAGAATGAGGCGTTCGGCGCGTGTGAGGCCGCGGGTGATGAGGCTCTTTAAGTCGCGCCGCTGGATTTCGTCGGTTGGGTCGGTGGTGCGGCGGTCTTCCAAGACGTCGATTTCGCGAACGTCTTTGTTGCCGTCGGTTTCGAACCATTTGCGGGAGAGCGATACCTGCGTGACGGCGGTGGCGTCCTTCATCAGTTTGTCGTATTCCGCGGTCGGCAGGCCGAGACGTTTGGAAATCTCTTCCTCGCTGGGCGTACGACCCAGTTCCATTTCTAGTTGTCTTGATACCTGGTCGAGTTTATGCGAGCGGGACCGGACGAGCCGGGGGACCCAGTCCATGGAACGTAATTCGTCGAGGATGGCGCCACGAATTCGCGGGGCGCAATAGGTTTCGAACTTCACGCCACGGTCGAGGTCGAAAGATTCGATGGCGTCTTTCAGGCCAAAGATGCCGGCCTGCATGAGGTCGTCGAGTTCGACTTCGTCGGGGAGCTTGGAGTAAATCCGCTCCGCGTTGTACTTGACCATCGGTAAGTATTCCTGCATCAACAAGTTACGAACGTCCACGGCCTTGTGCTTTTTGAAAGCCTTCCAGACGTCATTGATGTCTTGTTGAACGGAAGCAGTGGTGGTATGAGTTTTCGCCATTTGGTCGCTCCTTGACCTTCATTTGATCGGATCTCGAGATGCTCCCACGCGAGCCGATCACCATCCATGGTGGCCGTCCTGGCCAATCGACGTTATAGGACACGTCGTGGGTGTATTCTGCGGCAAAAGTTAAAAAAAGCAATCGAAAAAACAGGAAAAAAGCGATTTTTGTCTGTTTTTGTCTGTTTTAGTCTCATTTGGTCTGTTTTTATTCATGTTTTTGCAGCCGTTGATGATGGTGGCGGGGGAATCTGGCCGACGACGGCGTGTTCCGCGTTTGCGGATTCCTGGGCGGCGGCTTTTTCGAGTTCTTTTTGTTCGGCAGCCGCGTCGGCGTCGGCGACTTGTTTGGCCAGACGGACGGCGTGCTCGGCGGCCACCTGCTGGGCCATCAGGCCGACGAGGTAGCCCACGACGTAGCAGACCAGGGAACAGAGCAGGGCCTTGAGTAAAACGCTCTCCATGGCGTTGTCGGCGAGCAAGCCGGCCAACACGGAAACGACGAAGCCGATGATTCCGAAGGCGCCGGCGATTAGTGGAGATAGCTTCATGGGCGATCACCAAAAAGAGTAAAAGGTTTAAAGCGTAAAAGGTTTAAGGTTTAAGGTTTAAGGTGACTGTTCTTTTATTCTTTTACTCCTTAAACCTTTTACTCTTCCTTTTGCTCCTTTATTCCTTAAACCTTTTATTCTTCGTTATGGCTCATCTCCACCAGGAGGCGAGGCGGGAGAAGAAGCCGGTGGGGGCGGGGTGGGGGGTTACGTCGACGTGGTGGTCGATGCGGTTGGCCCAGGCTTGTATGCATTGCGAGGCGGCGGAGTGTGGGAACTGCTGAACGAAGGGGACGCGCTTGCGGACGGATTGCTGGACGGCGAGGTCGGCGACGACGTAACCGGCGAAGGTGACGTCGGTTTTGAGGAATTGTCTGGCGACGGAGGCCATGCGTTCGTGGACTTGACGGGCTTCTTCGCGGTTTTTGGCCATGTTGACCATGACGGAGATTTTGCCAGCGGTTCCGCAACGGACGAGGACTTTCATGACGGCGTAGGCGTCGGTGATGGCGGTGGGCTCGGGTGTTGTGACGACGACGACGTGATCGGCGGTGGAGGTGAAGGAGAGGACGTTTCGTCCGATGCCTGCGCCGGTGTCGATGATGAGGGTGTCGGAGGAATCTGCGAGTGAGTCGAGGTCGGTGACGATTCGGCGGCGGTCGGATTCTGTGAGGTCAGCCATTTTGGCGAGGCCTGAGGCGCCGGGGATGAGGGAGAAGCCTGCGGGGACTTTGGTGACGACTTCAGGCAGGGAACGCTGTGCGGCGACGACATGAGCGAGGTTGAAGCGAGGTTGGACGTTGCAGAGGATGTCGGCGTTTGCGAGTCCGAGGTCGGCGTCGAGGAGGATGACCCGGCGGTGCATGGAGGCGAGGACGGTGGCGAGGTTGACGGAGAGGTTGGTTTTTCCGACGCCTCCCTTGCCGGAGGTGATGGCGATGGTCTGAGCGCGTGTGGAGGCGCGGCGAGCGATTTCGCGGAGATGCGTGGCTTGGTCCATGACCGTCATGTTGATCCTTATATGTGTATTTGGTGATCTGATGATTTGGTAATTTGGTAATTTGCGTTGTCGCGTATGCGGGAATGCCATTTGATTGCGGAAGTTAAAATCACCAGATCACCCAATTACCAGATCACCAGATTCAAAATCAGAGTTTTTCGCCGAGGATCAGCCTTGCCAAGCGGCGTGGTTGTCCTACTTCGATGTTGTCGGGGACGTCTTGGCCGGTGGTGATGTAGGAGAGGCAGCGGCTGGCGGCACGGGCAACGTTGAGAAGTATTCCGAAGGATACCGCTTCGTCGAGTTTTGTAAAGATGATGCGGTTGCCTCCTCCATTTCCGTCGTTGTGGACGCGGAGTTGGCCGAAGGTGTCGAGGGCGGCTTCCATGACCTCCTGCGTGGTGGTGGAAGAGAGGACGAGGTGGACTTCGGAGGGTTTACCGACGGCGATGAATTCGGCGAGTTCGTTGAGTTTTAATTGATCTCCGTGCGATCGGCCGGCGGTGTCGATGAGGACGGTGTCGAAGTTGGACATTTCCATGAGTGCGGCGACGAGTTCGCGGGGGGTGAGGACGACTTTGAGGGGGACGCCGATGATGTTGGCGTAGGTACGGAGCTGGTCGACGGCGGCGATGCGGTAGGTGTCGATGGTGATGAGACCGACTTTTTGTTTTTGCCGGAGTTTGAAGTGGGCGGCGAGTTTGGCGATGGTGGTTGTTTTGCCGACGCCTGTGGGGCCGATGAGGCAGATGGAACGGCAGCCTTCGCCCCCCCCCCCCGCGCCGGTTGTCGGACGGGCGACGGGGAGTTGCAGGTTCGCGGGGAGCATCTGCTCGAGTTTTTGGGTGAGGCGTTCCCGGACCAGGGAGTTGCTGGTGAGTTGCTCGGGTGTGAGTTCGGCTTTGACGTCGTCGACGACCCGTGCGGCGATTTCGTCGGAGACTTGCTGCTGGATTAACTGGGTGTAAAGCGGGGCGAGTTGCTGGGGTAGATCGCGGCGGGGGGAGTTGCTTGCGGTGCGTTGCAAGAGGCTTTCGACCATGGTGCGGAGGGAGGAGAGTTCGTTGCGGAGTTCGAAGGCGGGGGTTTTGATGACGGAGGCGGCGAGTTCGCGAGTGGAGGGATTGAGGGTATTTTCGATTTTCGATTTTTGATTTTCGATTGGGGTGTCTTCTTGGGTATTTCCGGCGGGGCGTGAGGCGTTGTAGAGGTTGTGAAGGGGGTTGCGGGGGTGGTGGGCGTCGAGGAGGGCGGTGTTCGATTGCGAAGACGAACCACCGGGCTGCCGCCCTGTGCTCCTTGAGGCAGCCGTCGCACCCTTACGGTCGCGGCTCTGATTTTGTTTGCGGGGAGTTGCGGTGATTTCGACGACGTTTTTGGCGCCCAGGCCAAGGAGGCCGCCGCGTTTGAAGCTGCGGGTGTGGAGGATGACGGCGGCGGGCCCCAGGTCTTGCTTGACTTTGGCGACGGCGTCAGAGATGGAGGAGCCTTGGTAGGTTTTTATGGTTTGATTCATGCGGGGACTCCGATGATGCCGAGGGATTCGACGTTGATGCCTTTGACGATTTCGTTGTAGGAGAGGACGGCGACCGTCGGCAATGAGGATTCAATGAGTTTTCTGACGTGATTCCGGACTTGCGGGGAGCAGAGTACTACGCCCATGGCGCCTTGCTGCATCAGTTTTGCGACGTTTGTTGCGACGGCTTCGGTAATCTGTCGTGCGAGTTGGGGCGGCAGGGTCAGGAAGGCGCCGCGTTCGTTGCGTTCGACGTAACTGTTGATGGTGTCTTCGAGCTGTGGGTCGAGTGTGACGCAGAAGATACGGTTTTGGTCGTCTTTGTGTTGTGAGCAGATGGTTCGGGCGAGGCCGTGGCGGACGGCTTCTGTGAGGACTTCCAGGTCCTTTGTTTTGGAGGCCCATTCTGAGAGGACTTCGAGAATGGTTTCGAGGTCGCGGATGGGGACGCGTTCGCGGAGGAGGTTTTGGAGGACTTTTTGGAGTTCGCCGGGCTTGATTTGTGCGGGGACGACTTCTTCCACTAAAGCGGGGGCTTTTTCTTTGAGTTGTTTGATCAGGGCGGCGACTTCTTCGCGTGTGACGAGTTCGGAGGCGTGGGATTTAACGACTTCGGTGATGTGGGTGGCGAGAACGCCGGAGGCTTCGACGACGGTGTAATTCATCAGGTCGGCTTGTGAGCGGACGTTGTCGGTGATCCACCAGGCGGGGAGACCGAAGGCGGGTTCTCGTGTTTCGATGCCTTGGAGTTTGCCGGAGGCGGTGCCGGAATCCATGGCGAGATATTGGCCGGGGTAGACGGTACCGGAGGCGAGGGGGTTGCCGCGGAGTTTGATGACGTAACTGTTGGGCTCGAGCTGCATGTTGTCGCGGATTCGGATCGGGGGGACGACGACGCCGAACTCGATGGCGATCTGGCGGCGGATGAGGGAGATGCGGTCGAGCAGGTCGCCGCCCTTGGTGGTGTCGACGAGTTGGACGAGTTGATAGCCGACCTCGAGTTCCATGGCGTCGACGTTGAGGAGTGACTCGATTTTTTCCGGTTTCTTTTGGGCGGAGGCGGCGGCGGCTTTGTCCTGGGCGATTTTTCGGGTGGCGCGATCCTTGTCGTTTTTGGTCATGATCCAGGCGATGCCGCCCAGACAGAGTGCGAGGATCCAGAGCGGCAGCCACGGCAAGCCGGTGAAGGACATGAGGAGCAGGAAGCCTGCGACGACGAACAGAGACATGGAGCGGCCGGTTAATTGCTGGATGAATTCTTCGCCGAGGTTTTCTTTGGAACTGGAGCGAGTGACGAGTAGGCCAGCGGCGAGGGAGAGGATGAGAGCGGGGACCTGTGAGACGAGTCCGTCGCCGATGGTGAGTTTGGTGAAGGTTTTCATGCATCCGAGGAGGTCCCAGCCGTATTGGAGTTTTCCGATGGCGACGCCGCCGATGATGTTGATGAAGACGATGATGATGGCGGCGATGGCGTCTCCACGTACGAATTTGGAGGCGCCGTCCATGGCGCCGTAGAATTCGGCTTCACGAGCGATTTCGCTGCGTCGTCGTTTGGCTTCGTCTTCCTTGATGATGCCGGCGTTGAGGTCGGCGTCGATGGCCATTTGTTTGCCGGGCATGGCGTCGAGGGTGAAGCGAGCGGCGACTTCGGAGATGCGGCCTGAGCCTTTGGTGATGACGACGAATTGGATGACGATGAGGATGATGAAGATGATGACGCCGACGACCATCTGGGTTTGTGCGCCGCCGCCTGCTGAGCTGCCGCCGGTGACGAAGGTGGCGAAGGCCTGGATGACGTGGCCAGCGGCGTAGGTGGCGGTCTCGACGTTTGAGGCGCGGTCGCCGGCGGTGAGGACTAAGCGTGTGGAGGCGACGTTGAGCACGAGGCGGAAAAGCGTCGTGCCTAAGAGCAGCGAGGGGAAGCTGGAGAGTTCGAGCGGGGAGCTGACGAACATGACGCTGACGAGCACGATGGCGGCGAGTGCGAGGTTCGCCATCAGCAGGACGTCCATGACTGCCGGGGCAATGGGAATCAGCAGGACCATGATCATGGCGATGAAACCGGCGGGGATGATCAGGCTGCGATGCTTGTGGAGGGTGAGGAAGAGGCGGTTGTTGAGGAAATTGGAGCTGAACGTGGTGCCGCCCGCGCCGTTCCTTGCGTTTGTTCCCGCGCCCGCTCGTATTGCTGCCGCACCTGCCATGACGACTCCGTTCGTCTTGTTGAGAGAGGCGTCCTGCCTCTGCGGAAAGTTTAACCTTTTCGTTTTGGAAATCAAATCCGCAAGAGTATTCTCGGGCGAAAAGGGGGAAAAGGATAAAAAAGTCAGCGGATGATGCACCGCGATACGCAAAATTTGCGCCAGGACGAACACCCGGCAGGACCGAAGGCTGATAGCAAAATGAATTGCCCTGGGTCACGCACGATGTTTTCTGCGAAAGAGCAGAAGGGCACAGGCCAGGCCCATGAGACCCAACGTAGCCGGTTCGGGCACCATTGCGGTAGCATGCCAATTGATTGGTGTACCGTTCCAGGAGAGTGTGTCGTCATTCATCAAGTCCCAGCCAGCAGAGAAGGCGTTACCATCGAAAATGGTGAACGCTTGATTGTCCCAGACGATGCCAATGGAGTTAAGGCCATTTGTTCCGACTACCTGATAGGCGTCGAAGAGGTCGGTCAGCGAGATACCGTTTGCAAAGAAGGAGGAGGCCAGTGCATTGTCGAAAACACCGAGACTAGAGAGGTCAAAGAGGATATTGCCATTGGCGAGATTGACATATTGAGCCTGGATGCCCGCGAAGGTGGGGAGTGAGCGGGCAAGTGGATTGCCGGGCACGGCGATAAAGGTGGCAGTTCCGACGGCGTTGTCGGCGAATTGGAGATCCTGGATGGAGCCCCAAGTTCCGGTGTTATTGGCGGAATTGCCGGCGAGTGTCAGAAACTCAATAGTGCCAGTATATCCATATGCGGAAACGGCACTGGTGTTTGTATAAGAGCCATTGATGTAGGTCAGTTGATTGATATCACCGCTATTGCCGACCACGCCACTGTTCAGGGTCAGCGAGCTGATGAAACACGGCACGAAGCCCGTGATAGGAGTCAAGACACCATCAATGTATTGGAAGGTGACCCCCATTCCGACGGCATTATATACCGTGCCGCCGTTAACATTGACGGTGTCGATGCCGAAGTTTAGGTTTGTGTTTGTCAGTGTTCCCCCGTCATAGACGTCCGCCGTGTTGACAGAGGCAGAGGTGCTGGTGAGATTGACGGTTGGTCCGCGGTCAGCCCCATCAATCCAGACTTGTCCTCGTGCGGCAGGCGTGTGGAAAAATGCGAGCCCAGCAAGAACGAGACTGATTACACCTGCACCCGTTAATTGTTTCGACGTCATGGATACTCCTTTCCAAGCAGAAAAAACCTCATCAATTCGAGAGGCGACCGTAAGAGCCAAGAGGGGGGGAATCGAGAGCACAACGGCCCGCGCCGACGGAGTCGGTGGGCTTTGTATAAAGTCGAGAAGTTATTTTGGAGTCGTTCCGAGGCCGGGCAAAAGAGGAGGGCTGGGCAATCTGGGCAATTTGGCCTGGTGCGTCCGTCAAAGCACCCCGCGGCCCACCACGATTGGAAATGTTCCGATCCAGTCCCATCTCTACCCTGCAAACTTGCGTGGCCACATACATGGCTACATGCTATGAATATACCACAAGTTCCCAAAAAAGCAAATAATTTTTGGAATCGAGCCCGTTTTTCTAGGAACATCCCTCCTACGTCAACTCCCGGCTCCGCTGTGGGCTGACGGACGTTAGGGATGCCTGTAGAATAGATAGTCAACGATCCGGAACGTATTGGCCGATCGATCCGTCCGCCACTCTATCAAGAGGCTATATGAACTGCTCGCTGAAGGTTGTTTCACTTTTGCTTCTGGTTGTTTCACTTTTGCTTCTGGCTGCTGTCGCATGCGGGCAGACGCTGCCGGCGAAACCTGCGACGCAACCTGCAACGCGGAGCGCTGATGTTGCTACCCCCGCCTCTCCTGAAGCTCGACAGATTCTTCAGCGGCTTCATGACCGTAAGGCTACGCTGAAGGATTTCACGGCGAAGGTTGATTACTCCGTTGAGCATCCTGCTGGTGATACCGATGGTAACGTCGGCAGCGTTGTTTATAGCGATGAAGCCCTCCCCCCTTCCGCCCCTAAACTCGCCGCGATTTTTACCGGCGATACGGAAGATGGTAAACCTGTTCGCATCCACGCGCGGACCATTGCGCTCGACGGTAAAGCGCTCACGATCATTGATTTTAATGCGAAGGATTTTAAGCAGCAGAAAGCGCCGCCGGATAAACCGTTCAATCCGAACTCGCTCGATTCGCCGATTCCGGTGCCGCTGGGACTGGATGTCGAGGAAGTGGTGAAGAATTTTGTTGTGACGGTTCAGCCTCCTGCTTCTGCCGCCGATCCGAACCTGGAATCCATCCGCGTGGTTCCGCGCATCAAAGGGAAATTTGATTATAAACAGCTTGATATTACCATTGATAAGAAATTGATGCTGCCGGTGAAGGTTGTTGTTCGGGCTGTTGGGGGGGATGTGACGACGATCAAGTTTTCCGAGCCGCGGGTGAATACGGGGAAGGTGGAATTTCCGGATACGACGCCGCCGAAGGAGGCGGGGTGGACGATTGAGATCAAGTAGGGAAGAGTAAAAGGTTTAAGGAATAAAAGGTTTAAAGGAAGGAGAAAAGGTGAAAGGTTAAAAGAGTAAAAGGCCCCCGACAGCCCAAAATACCGAGCATTTGAGCAAACCCTTTCACCTTTTATCCCTTTACCTTTTATCCTTCCTTTAAACCTTTTATTCTTTAAACCTTTAAACCTTTAAACCTTTCGTCACCCCGCCACCTCTCGCATAAAGCCATCGGCGATTCGGTCCAGTTCATGAATTTGGTCGGCAGTGAGGGCGTTGTTGACGGGTTTGGCGATTAATTCGTCGGCGAGGGACTCGGCTCGTTCGTCCAGGCGTTTGCTGCCGGAATCGGTCCAGGCGGCGCGTTTTTGGCGCCAGAGGAGTGGGGGCATCCAGAGTTCTTCGCGGAAATGGTCGGCGGTGTGGTCGGTTTCGAGGAAGGAGCCGGCGGGACCGATTTCGCGGGTGATGTTTAAGGCGAGGGTTTCTTCGGTGACTTGGACGCCGCGATGGAAGCGTTTGGCGTAGGCGATCATTTCGTTGTCGATGACGGCCTGTGCGGGTGAGATGGTGAGTTCGGATTCGAGTTGTCCGACGCCCCAGATGTTGGTGACGCCGGTGGTCATGTGGGAGTGGAAACCGAACATTTTTTCGAGAGCGGCCTGGGAGTCGGGGCACATGGATTCGGTGGAGACCCAGGAGGCGGAGGGAAGATTGTAGAAACGGCCCATCACGGCGGATAGGGTGGCGAACAGAGCGTTCTCCGGGGCGCCGGTGACGACCATGGCGGATCGCATGTCGAAGATGTGTGCGAGACCGAGGTTGTAGATGCAGGGTCGGCCGGGCTCGAGGAGCTGGTTGATGAGGAGGCCAGAGAGGATTTCGGCGTTTCCGACGGCGGCGGAGCCAGCGAGTGTGACGGGTCCGCTGACGCCGGCCATGGGTTCGCCGTTGATGGTGGCGGGGATTTTTTGGCCGGAAGTGGCCTGGAAGATTTCGAGGGCGAGTTTGGTCCAGCGGAGTGGGCCGTGGGCGGTGAAGCCTACGCTGAACCAAGGATCATTTCTGACTACTTTTTGCATTTCCAGGAGTTTTCTTCCGCCTTCGGGTGTGAAGCATAAGACGCGGATATGTTTTGAAGTGTTCTTCGCCATGATGGCTAATCCGACGACGTCCTGCGCCCGCACTGGTACGTCAGCTAACGCTAAACCGAAGACCGCGTGCACGTGCTCGAGGTGATGCATCAATCGGGCGATGTCCGCCATGTCCTTCGAGGTGAAGAGGCGATGCTCGCCCTCCCCCCCCTTCTGCCGCCATAATTGCATGCCGGGATTCGACCAGAAGACGGGGGCGCCTGCGCTCGAAAGCGTCCGCTTGTTCCCCCACCTGTCCGCCAGTACCACTTCCTTTGGGCAGACCTTGAGCCACTCCGCTACCATCTCTCGCGGAATCCGTACCGTTTCCGGTGCGATGCCGGCTTTGGCGCCGTTTTTCAGCAGCAGTTCACGAATCGCATCGTGTTCCACCTTCACGCCGGGATCGTCGAGCAACTTCAGCGAAGCTTCGTGAATTTCTTCCGCGATCACCATTTGTATCACCTCCTGTCATTTTAGACTGGTGAGAATATACTATGGTAATGTCATGTTGATCGAGCCGAGGCAGCCGGTTACGGAAGGAAAAAAGTAGCAGCGCTCGGATTCGAACCGAGGACCTAGGGCTTATGAATCCCTCGCTCTAACCAACTGAGCTACGCTGCCGTGACAACGAGGGAGGTATTATAGCAGGGGATGGCTATCAGAAAAAGGGTGTGGAGTGCTCTGTCTCAACCCTCTGATAGAGGGTTGAGACAGAGCAGGTTTGTCTGATATTGATTTCGGTACCACAGAGCGAACCCCCGGCAGAGCCGGGGGCTAACGGGCGAACGAACGCAAAACAGCCAAATTGAGCGTGTCCCAGTCCTGTTGGTCGGGGGCTTTGCCTTTGGGCGTTTCGAGAATCTTCGGGATGTTTTTCAGACGGGGGTCGGTGCAGAGAACGTTAAAACATTCGAGTCCGATCTGTCCTCGGCCGATGTGCTCGTGGCGGTCCACATGTGAGCCCAGTGGCTTTTTCGAATCGTTGAAATGCCAGACCTTCACCAGTTTCAGCCCGATGACTCGGTCCAGCTCGTGGAGCATCTTTCGCGTCGATTCTGTTGTCGTGATGTCGTAGCCTGCCGCCAGAATATGGCAAGTATCCACACATACTGCTATGCGATGTTTTTGTGTTTGTTTGATGCCGGCGATCATTTCGGCGAGCTGTTCGAATTTGCAGCCCAGGCACGATCCTTGGCCGGCGGTGGTTTCGAGGCAGACCGTCACGGTGCCGCTCTTGCCCGCTTCGAGGAGATGGTTGAGGGCGGTGATGATTTTTTCGATGCCGGCGGCTTCGCCCGCGCCCACGTGAGCGCCGGGATGAATCACGAGGTAGGGGATGTGAAGCTGATTGCAGCGTTCCATTTCGTGAAGGAAACCGCGGACGCTTTTGTCCCAGATGGCCGGGTCGGCGGCGGCGAGGTTGATGAGATACGACGCATGTGCAACGATTTTCTCAAACCCCAGCCGATCGGCGTGATGGCGGAATTCCTTGATTGCCGCGGGATCGAGCGGTTTGGCGGACCATTGCTGCTGGTTCTTCGTGAAGACCTGGACGGTATCGAACGTCAAGCGGTGGGCTTCGAGGAGAGCGTTGTGCATGCCGCCGGCGATGGAGAGATGAGAACCGAACATATTGCTATGATAGCGGCCAACCCGCGATGCAACGAGTCATCGGTGAACATCTGGTAGGAGTCAAGAATGGCGATCGTTGTGGATACAAGTGTGGTGATTGCAGTAACGTCCAATGAGCCAAACAAAGGGCGGCTCATTGAATTGACTCTCGGAGAGGAGTTCATTGCGCCGGTGACACTCCCGTGGGAATTTGGAAATGCCATCTCCGCGATGTTCAAGCAAAAACGCATCAGCTTGTCGCAAGGTTTGGAATTAATCGCGCAGTTCCGAAAAATTTCAATTCGGCTCGCAAATGTAGACATGGAGAATGCGATTCGTCTTGCGGCAAGCCTGAACATTTATGCCTATGATGCTTATGTGATTCAATGCGCAAGGCAGGAAAACTCGAGGCTGTTGACTCTTGATGGCGGCTTGAAAGAGGCGGCGAAAAAGGCTGGAATAGAGGTCATGGAGGTAACTTCAATGACGACTTACACGGACGAGCAGGCTCGGCAACAACTGGATGCCGTCTTGAAAACCGCAACCCGTCATGGTGAGGTACGCATCAAGGCGAAGGATGTGCAGGAGTATGCGTTGAGGCCGGTGACTTCGAATCAGTCGCCGTTGGATATTCCTGGCGTGGATATTCAGCTCTCGGCACAGGAGATTGTGGGATTCGTCCGCGAAGTGCGAGATCGTTAACGCCGATTCAGAAAGCATCTGTCATGACCGTTCCTACTGCACGTTCTCTCACACCGCGGGAAAATTTGTTGCGAGCGATTCGGCGGGAGGGGGAGGGGCCGCAGTGGGTGCCTAACCAGCTTGAAGCGAGGGCGCGGGTGCCTGTGCCGCTGCATGAGCGTCCACCGCAGGCGGGGCTTGATGCCTTCGGCGCCCACTGGTCGTTTCTCGCGGAAGCGGAGGGCGGAACCTATCCGACCGAAGGGCGGCACACCATCACCGACATCCGTCGCTGGCGCGAGCAGATTCACATACCCGACGTCAACGCCATCGACTGGTCGGAGACTCAGCGCCTTGCTTCGCGGATCGATCGTTCCAACTTCCTCGTCGAAGGCTTCGTTGAGATGGGGCTTTTCGAACGCTCTTATGTTCTTATGGGAATGGAAGAGGCGCTCATGGCTTATCTTGCCGAGCCGGAGGAAATGACCGCCATGCTCAGGGCGCTTGCCGATTACAAGATCGCTGTCATCGGCAAACTCCACGAAGCCGCGAATCTCGACATGGTCTGGTACGGCGACGACTGGGGCACGCAGCAGAACCTGTTCCTTCCGCCGGAGGTGTGGCGAGCGGTCGTCAAGCCGCAGACTCGGCGGATTTATGAGTGCTGCAAGTCGCTGGGTATTTTCATCAACCAGCATTCCTGCGGCCGAATCGAAAGCGTCTTGGGCGACCTCGTCGACATGGGCGCCGACATGTGGAACCCGTGCCAGCCGTGCAACGATCTTGCGTCGCTCAAACGGCAGTACGGCGATCGCATCAGTTTCTGCGGGGGCATCGACAGCCAGTTCGTTCTCTCCAAGCCTGGCGTTACTGCTGATGAAGTTCGTCGTGAGGTTCGCCGCCGTATCGACGAAATGGCTCCTGGCGGTGGATACATTGCACAGCCCAGTCACGGCGTCCCCTACGACCCCGCCGTCCTCGCCGCCATGGAAGATGAAATCACCACCTACGGACGCGAGATTTACAAGAAAATGGTTCAATGAAATTAGCCACCGACAGACACGGACAGAAATAATAAAATTCTGTCGGTGTCTGTCGGTGGCTAATTTCCGTATGCAATCGTCCAGTTTAGCGGAGCAGGCGGGCGAAGAGTTCGACGGGGCCGAGGATCGGGATGCCTTTTTGTTTCAGAGCGTCGATGGCCAGATCGTTATCTTCGAAGCGGAAGATGATGGCGGCGTGTTCGCCGCGGGCGTTGGCGGTGAAGGCGTACATGTATTCAATGCCGACCTTGGCGGTTTCGAGGATGTCCAGCACGTAGGCGAGGCCGCCGGGCTTGTCGGGGACGTCCAGGGCAAGCACTTCCGTGACGTTCACAACGCAGCCGGCGGATTGGAGTACGCTGTGAGCTTTTTGCCAATCTTGTACCAGCAGTCGCAGGATGCCGAACTGCTGGGTATCGGCGAGGCTCAGGGTGAGGATGTCGATGCCGGCGTCGGCCAAGGCGCGGCACGGACCAGCGAGCTGGCCGGGCTTGTTCTCCAAAAAAACCGACACTTGGTGAAGTTTCATGCGGGTTATCCTTCGCGTAAATCCTGGACGCGGTTCAATTTGCCTTCACTGCGGGCCAGCGTGCGTGGGCCGACAAGCGTGACCCGCGATCGAATGCCGATGGTGTGCTCGATGGCGTGACTGAGCCGGGTCCGCAATTGTTCGACGGCTCGCACTTTATCCGAGATCACGTCGCTCGATACTTCGATGCGAATTTCCATTTCGTCCAGGCCTTTGTCGCGGGTCAAAATGATGGCGTAGTGCGGCAAGGCGCCGTCGACCTGAAGCAGAGCCGACTCGATCTGTGACGGAAAAACATTCACGCCTCGGATAATAAACATGTCATCAGATCTACGGTTAATACGGCGAATGCGGCGTATCGTTCGCCCACATGGGCACGGCTCGGCATACAACAGTGACATATCGCGCGTCCGATAGCGAATCATCGGCATCGCCTGCTTGCTCAAAGTCGTCAGAACCAGTTCGCCCTCAACACCATCGGGGAGCACTTCGCATGTGTCCGGATGAATAATTTCCGGGTAGAAATGATCTTCGAAAATATGCAATCCGCGGTGGTAGGGGCATTCGATACCGACGCCGGGGCCGGTGATTTCGCTCAGGCCGTAGATGTCGAAGGCCTGGATGCCGGCGATGGATTCGATGCGTTGCCGCATGGCGTCGGTCCAGGGCTCAGCTCCGAAAACGCCGACTCGCAAGTGCCGCGGCTTGAGGTTCAGCTCCACCGCCCGTTCGATGAGATGCAGGAAATACGACGGCGTGCAGCAGATGGCGGTGACCGCGAAATCGTTAAGGATCATGATTTGCCGTTCGGTATTCCCGCCGGACGCGGGAATGACGGTGGCGCCGAGCGCTTCTGCGCCGTAGTGTGCGCCGAGTCCGCCCGTGAAGAGTCCGTAGCCGTAGGCGTTTTGGATGATGTCGCCGCGATGCAGCCCGCAGGCGGCGAAGGATCGCACCATCACCTGCGACCATATATCAATGTCTTGCTGTGTGTATGCGACAACGATGGGTTTGCCCGTGGTGCCGCTCGATGCATGCAGGCGAATAATCTCATCCATCGGCGAAGCGAAGAGCCCGAAAGGATAAGTATCCCGCAGATCATTTTTGCAGGTAAACGGTAGCTTCGCGATATCCGTCAACCCCGCCACCGCCGCCGGCGTCAGTTCCCGCTCCCGCATCCGTTCCCGAAACAACGGTACATATTCATAAGATCGCGTCACCGCCGCCTGAAGCCGCTGCAACTGCAATTGCCGCAACTGCGTCAGCGGCAAATAGTCCGCCGCACTGGCGGGATGAAAAGGAGAAGGATATTCGTTCACGGACACGGTTCCTTGTTAATGCCGATGTTGCGGCCGAGGTCGAAGGCTTCTTCGTTGATGTCGCGGAGATGCTCGGGCAACAAGGCGGATAAGGCGGATTTCCAGGATTCGGGGGGGAAATCGAGATGAGCGCTGAGAACGCCCAGGAGAGCGACGTTGAGCGTTTTGGTGTTGCGGAGTTTTTTTGTGTCGATCATTGAGGGGTCGATGAGCATGCCGCCGGGTTTGAGTTGGCCGCGGTTGTTGTCGATTTGGGTAGGCTCGACGACGACGAGGAAATCGGCTTGGCCGGTGGGGACCATTGGGCTGAGCACGTGTGGGCCGAAGCGCACGTCGGTGCTGACGCTGCCGCCGCGTTGGCTCATGCCGTGAATTTCGGCTTTTTTGACGTCGAGGCCGCTGCGAAAGGCGACTTCCGCGACGATGTCGCTGGCTTTGACGACGCCTTGTCCGCCGAGGCCGGCTAAGACTACGTTTACTACTTGGTTTGTCATGGTTGGCGCCTTGTTAAGAATCAGAACGCGTTTACATTTTCGAGCGGCATGCAAGCATGCCGGCTAAATAAGGGGGATTTTTCTTATGCCGTTCCGGTTGCTCGGCGTTCGTATTCTCTGATTTTTCCGGCAGCCAGAATACAAGGCCGCCGTGAAATTATCACGGAAATCTCGCGCTGTTCCAAACGTCGTCGCAGCAGTTCCTCAAACTTTTCTGGCTCTTTATATGCGTCCAGCACGTCGACGTTTGCTCCCATGGCGCGGGCCACATCCTCCATGACCACGCGGCCGGTGGGTTCGTGATTCAAAGTTCGGCCGGTGCCGGGATGTTCCTGTTGGCCGGTCATAGCGGTGGTGCCGTTGTCGAGGATGATCAGGACGTGGCCGGTGGGGGGGGGATTGTAAATCATTTCGGCCAGGCCTGTGAGGCCGGAGTGCATGAAGGTCGAATCGCCGATGACGCTGACGACGCATTTGGCTTGATCCTCCGGCAGCGTGTGCCGCAGCCCAACGCCAACACCGATGCCAGCACCCATGCACAATTGAATATCCATCGCCTCCCACGGTTGCAGTGCTCCGAGCGTATAACAACCGATATCGCCCGACACGATACATTCCAGTTTTTTCAACGCCGCGAAGACGGGATGATAAGGGCATTGCGGGCAGAGTTGTGGCGGCTTGCCGCGTGGAGGAGCCGCTTCCGGACTTTCATCCCGCGCCAAAATCCGCCGCACGCGTCCGACGTTCAACTCGCCGAAACGATACATTTCGCTCTTGGATTCAACCGCGATGCCTGCAGCACGAATCGCATCTTTCAGATAAGGATCGCCTTCTTCTATAACAACGCACCGCTTCACCGATTCCGCAAAAGCTCGAATTGCCTGCATCGGCAGCGGATAAGTCATGCCGAGTTTCAGGATCTTCGCATCCGGCGCCGCCTCTCGCACATGCACATAAGAAATGCCGCTGGTAATAATTCCTAATTCACTCGCTCCCTCCCCATCTCCGTTACCTTCAATAATAGGATGCAGTTCCGGTGTGGATTCCAGCCATTGCTGCATTTCCGCCATTTTCTGTCGCAGACGTCGATGTGCCGGCCGCGCATGTGCCGGGATCATCACTTTCTGCGGGATATTGCGTTCAAATCCGATCTGGTTCGTACCGTGACACGCTAAAGCGTGAACTCCGGGTTGCAGGATCGTCTTGGAATGACAGACGCGAGTGGTCATTCGCAGCATCACCGGCAGATGCCATCGCTCTGAAATCATAAACGCTTGCCGCGTCATGTCGTAAGCTTCCTGCGAATCCGCCGGCTCGAGCATCGGTACCACCGCCGCCACCGCATAACGCCGATTGTCCTGCTCATTCTGGCTCGAGTGCATTCCCGGATCGTCCGCCGACACCAACACCAGCGCCCCCCCCCCTTTTCCCTTAATGCCGGCATATGTCAATGTAAATAAAATATCAGCGGCGACATTGACGCCCACATGCTTCATCGTGCAGAGCGCCCGTCCGCCCGCCATCGCCACGCCGGTGGCCACTTCCAGCGCTACTTTCTCATTCGGGCTCCAGGCCGCCTGCCCCCCCATAGCCGCGAAGTTTTCCAGGATTTCTGTGGAGGGTGTACCGGGATACCCTGTGCCGCGAGTCACGCCCGCATCTCGTGCGCCGAGTGTCACCGCCTCATTGCCGCTCACGAGCATGCGTCGCGATGTGTCCATGACCGAAGAAACTGTCATTGTGTCCCTTCTGTTTGAGTTGCATGTTGATCCAAAATTTCCCCCAGCCATGTCGGGCAGCGTATCGGCCTGCCTCCGCCATCGGTGATCGCATGCACCGTCCACCCCGTCGCCACCCCCCCCCCTTTTTGCCCCCCTTTTGCCGCCTCCGCTTCCGCATGCACGATCTCATAAGAAAACCGTAGCGACGCCTTCCCCGCTCGTTCCGCCAAAGTGCTCATCACCAACAAATCGTCGTAACTCGCCCGTCCCCGATAGACCACGTGAGCCTCGATCAGCGGCAGAAACGCGCCGCGATGCTCCATCTCCGCGTACGGAACGCCCCAGTCGCGCATCATCTCACTGCGTCCCAACTCAAACCACTCCAGCACCCGCGAATTGTAGAAAGTGCCCAACTGATCCGTTTCGCTGTATCGCACACGAAACGTCAGCCGGCACGCCTGACATGCCATGAGAACTCCAATCTGCTTGTCTCCGGCTCTGTCTCAACCCTCCACCATTTGGCCATCAGAGCCGCGACCGTCAGGGAGCGACAGGCTTTATCTCCACATTGTCGCACGGGTCGCTCCCTTACGGTCGCGGCTCTGATAGAGGACTGAGACAGAGCACTTGTCTCCCCCTAAATACCTCCCAATCCGTGGAAAATCAAGGCGAAGCGAAGGATGATATTCACCAGGGTGCATGACACTTTAGGCGGGCATCGGATACGAACGCGTAAAATCCGTACAATTCGTAAAGTTCGTAAAATTCGTGGTGGGGTTCATGGCACTCGACAAGTTTAGAGCATTTTTCACGTGGTCGTGGCGTGATGACATGCGCAAGAAGCGAGAGCCAAAGCCCCGCATTGCCATGCGGGGCTCCAAAACGCTACGGGCGAGTGAAAAATGCTCTAACCGCGAGCCGACA
>WQYP01000042.1 GCA_009781185.1 Phycisphaerales bacterium
GATTAAGGCGTATGAGAAGGACATTCAGAAACCGACGGCGGCGTTTGAGCAGGAGACGGTGACGCTGGGGTTGGAAACGGAAGATGTGGAAGGGAAGTACAAGGATGCTCGCGGAGTTGTGCAGGAGGCCAAGGGGCGGATCGTGGAGAGCGAGTTGAAGAAATATGATGCGGATCAGTATAGTGCGCGGATCGTGGCGGATGTGCCGGCGGAGAAGGCGGATTTTGTGGCGGGGCAGTTGAAGCAGCTCGGGAAGGCGGCGACGTTTAATCGGGACCGGCGTCAGGTGGCGACGGGCGGGACGGGGGCACCGACGGTACAGGTGGAGCAGAAGGATACGCGGTTTGTGATCACGCTGTATAACCTGGCGAATGTGGCGCCGCGGGAGACGGCGGTGATGACGGTCGCGGTGAAGGATGTCGAGGGATCTTTTAGAGTGGTGTTGGATTTGGTGCGGACGGGAGTGCTCAGTGCGCCGGGGATGCCGGTGGATGTGAATGAGCAGAGGATGAAAGACGCCAAGGCGATCGGGCGAATCGTCACGTCGAACATCAGCGGTCAGCAGCCCGAGCAGATGACCGCGGACATCCGCGCGGATGTCCGAACGGAAAATGCGTCTACGGTATTGGCGGCCATCCGCGACATGGGAGAGGTGGTGGTGAGCACGAGCACCGAAAATCCGGATACGGCGAATGTGACGACGGCGAAACGCGGGATTCAATTGCGACTGGTCAATGTGGCGGCGGTCCCGGCGCGGGAGACGCGAACGATGCGGCTGGTGGCGGGGAACGTGCCGGAGGCTTATGGGAAGTTGTTGGGGGCGTTGGTGGAGCAGGGGGGGGTGCGGGTGGTGGCGTCGCAGTTGAATGAGATGGATCCGCAGAAAGGGGGGGGGGTGTCGGCGTCGCTGAGCTTTGAGGCGAAGCGCGAGGCGCTGCCGGCGGTGGAAAAGGCTTTTGCGGATGCGGGCGTGGATTATCTCTCGCGGAGCATCGTGCGGTCGAGTGATACAGCCAATACGCTGGATACAAAGGTACGGTTTCAGATAGATGAATTGGTGATGTCGGATTTATTGCCGCCGCGACAGACGACGGTGCTGGGGATTGAGGTGGGGGATGTTGGGAAGAGTTTGGCGTCGGTGCGTGGGGCGCTGCCACGGGAGGGGGGGGTGAAAGAAGTGGAGTACACCCTGACGAAGGATGCGTCGGGGCGTGTGACGGGTCATCTGGTGGTGGATGTGCCGGTGCGAGACGTGATGGCGGTGCTCACCAAGATCAGCGACTTGGGCGGAACGGAGAAGGTGAATCAGGTGACGAAGAATGCAAGTGGCGTTGGCAGTGAGGGAGAAAAGCGGTTTATAAAAGAGCGGATCGATTTGTCGCTGACGAACCCGGCGGGGATCGTCAAGAGCGACGCGGGACTCTTGGCGACGGTGAAGTCGGCGCTGTCGGCGGCGGTGGGGGCGCTGTTGTATAGCGTTTATTTGATTATTGTGGGGGTGCTGTTTGTCGGGCCGTTTTTGCTGGTGGGATGGGGCGGGTGGAAGGTGATGCGGCGGAAGAAAGCGTGATGCGTGAAGCAAGGAGCGGGTCAATGCGGTGTCAGGGTTTGATGGTGCTGGTGGCAATGGCGGCGGTGTTGATGTTGGGGAGCGGTGTGCGAGCGGCGCAGGAGTTGATGATCGGAGAGTTGCCGTTGGAGGTGATTCCACGCGGCGAGGAAATGAAGGAGTTGAGCACCCATTTGAGTGGCCAAGAGTGGAGGGATGCGGCAATGATTTCGCTGGAGAGGCTTGGGCAGGTGAAAAAGGTGGAAGGAACATGGACGTGGGCGAAGGTGTTTTGCACGGAGGAGAATTTGTACATTGGGTGGCAGTGCGATGAGCCGGACATGGCGAGTCTGGTGACGAAGGGGCGGAATATTTGGAATCATGATTCGGTGGAGCTGTTTATTGAGCCGCGGGAGGATTTGGCGGGGCGGCCGTACCATCATGTGGTGGTGGATGTCGGCGGGGCGACGTTGTTTGAGCGTGGACATGTGTATCCGCGATATTTTCAATTGAGAGCGTTCGAGGAGAAGTGGGAGCCGAAGGCGGAGGTGAAGGTGGCGGTGATGGGTGAGGTGGTGGCGGGTGGGGACATCCGGGTTAAGCCAGGGCCGAAAGGGGCAGGTAATTGGACGTGCGTGATGCGGATACCGTTGGCGGAATTGCATGTTGGGGAGGAGGCGAAGAATGGTGGGATGTGGCGGATGAATTTGTGCCGGTCGCGGCCGACGCGGGATACGTCCGTTCTGCAGGGTGGAGATATGTATTGGAGCTGGTCGAACCTGGCGGGCGGATCGTTTCAGTCGCCGGCGCGTTTTGGGTATGCGATACCGGCGGTGTTGGCGAAGGAGGACCTTCAGCAGCGTGTGGCGAAGTTGGATGCGGCGGCGGCGCGGAGTGGAAATGCGGTGGATGCGGCGACGGAAGCGAAAGTGGATGGTTTGATTGCGGGGTACTGGGAGAAGCCGGAACTGCTTCAAGAAATTCAGGCGGTGGCGTATCGCGGCAATGCGAGCTATGCGATGGTGACGAAGAAAGTGTCGGAAACGATCGTGGCACGGGTGCATTACGCGGCGGCACGAGACCTGCTGTACGAGGTGGAGCGTGATCGGCCGGACCTGGATCCGCCGCCGGCGGAGGTGACGGACAGGATCGCGAGGTTTGAGGCTTTTACACAGGTGAATGCGACGGGGACAATGGAGTATCGGCTCTTTAAGCCGACGATGAAGCAGGGGCAGAAATATCCGCTGGTGATTTTTTTGCATGGAAGCGCGGAGCGTGGCGGCGACAACCAGCGGCAGCTCTACGGCGGAGCGATCGAGTATTCGTTTGACCCGGTGCAGAGCAAACATCCCTGTTTTGTGATGGCGCCGCAGTGCGGGATGACGGGGAGCGGAGGGGGCGGGTGGGCGGATATGCGGACGAATCCGGAGTCTCGGGGGGCTTTGCAGGCGACGGGGAATTATCGCATGGCGGAGAAGCCGGGGGAGATGACCGTGCTGCTGCTGGAGGCGATCGATGCGGTGGTGGCGAAAAATCTGGCGATAGATCGCGATCGCATTTACGTGGCGGGCTCGTCGATGGGCGGATTTGGAACATGGGAGCTGCTGATGCGGCGGCCGACGTTCTTCTCGGCGGGAATTATCCTGTGCGGCTCAGGCGACGAGACCAAGGCGGAGTTGGTGAAGGACGTGCCGATCTGGGATTTTCACGGAGCGCTGGATGCGAACGTGAATCCGCAAGCGTCGCGGACGATGAAGGCGGCAATGGGAAAAATTGGAGGAAAAGCGAAATTCATGGAGTATTCGGATCGCGGGCATCAGTTGGGGACGCCGAACCTGGAGGAGGAAACTTTGACGTGGATGTTTTCGCAGCGAAGAGGGAATTGACGCAAAACAGAACTGTGAGCGTAAGTTCGCCATCGGAGTTGCGGGCATGAGATTGCCACCGGCTTCGATGGCGAGCTTACGCTCGCGGCTCTGTTTTGCCCGTTACCGCAATCCCTTCCAAATCGGCTCATACATGTACCGCACCGGCGGTGTGTTTGTGACGCGAAGGATTCCCTGGCCGACCAGATGCTGCAGATGGCCGCAGGCCATGGATCGGGTTTCGCCGTCGCGTTCTGGTGGCCAATCGCCGAGCCGCGGTTTGGCTGCCGTGCATACTTCGCACAGGGTTATGCCTGCCGTGCCCGCTTTTTTGACGGTCTCCAGAATCGCTCGTTCCGCCGACAGGGCGTAATTTCGCGATTCGTTCAAAAACGCATTGACCGCGTTTTGGTCATTGCAATCCGCCCAATGGCACGAGAACAGCCGATCGAGCTTCATCGCCTGCAGTCGATCGATCGTTCCGAGGTATTCGTCAATGTACATATAGGTGCAGGCGAACGCGGATCGTCCATCCTGGAAGCGATTGGCTGTTCCATGGACCGCGTCCCCGATGATCGCCGCGTTCGCCCACGGCAAATAGACACCCAGATGCCCGTGCGAATGGCCCGGCAAGTGCAAAATCTCCACGTATCGGTCCTTGCCCATTCGCAGCTTTTCGCCGCCGACAAACGTCACATCCATCGGCACATACCCCCCAGCTAATCCGCCCGGTGCAACAAATTTTTCTCTCGCTCGATCGTCCATCCCCATCTCGTGCCAGTACCGATGTGCTCGGTACCGCAAATCAGCCAGTCCCTCCGGTGACTCGACCTGCTCCCGATCTGCCGTCCCGCACACAAATGTCGCCCCCCCCCCCTTCGCTGCCTGCTTCATCCGCAGCAATCCGCCTGTGTGATCCAGGTCCGGATGCGTTGCCAGCACATATGTCAAATTCTTGGGATCAAACCCAATCTTCTCAAAATACGGCAGAATATCGCTCTCCGGCACTGTCGCGTCCCCGCAATCCATCAACATCGCCCCCCCCCTTTCCCCTTCTCCCAACAGCAGATACAACTTCAACGCTCGCCCGTGGTAATCCACCGCGATCTGATGCACGCCCGACAACACTTCCATACAGCACCTCCGAAGGTTCCAGTTTCCAGAAAGATTTTCGCAAAAAAAGTTAAAAATTAAAAATAGAAGATCGAAAATAGGAGTTCTTCGTGTATACTGTGACCGTCATTTTTCACAGGAGAACACATTATGAAGAAATGGGTTTGTTCCGTTTGCGGTTATGTCCATACGGGCGATCATCCTCCGGAGAAGTGTCCTCAGTGCAAGGTTCCGGCTGAAAAGTTTAAGGAGCAGGTCGTGAATGCTACCTTTGCCGCCGAACATGTCGTGGGTGTTGCCAAAGGCGTTGACGCGGAGATCGTGAAGGATCTCCAGGCGCACTTTAACGGCGAGTGCAGCGAAGTGGGCATGTACCTGGCAATGAGCCGCGTGGCGGAGCGTGAAGGCTATCCCGAAATTGCCGAGGCTTACAAGCGTTACGCCTTCGAAGAAGCCGAACATGCGGCCCGTTTCGCGGAGTTGCTCGGTGAAGTGATCACGACCAGCACGAAGAAGAACCTTGAGATGCGTATTGAGGCCGAGTTTGGCGCTTGCGCTGGCAAGACGGACATCGCCAAAAGGGCCAAGGAAAAGGGCCTTGACGCCATTCACGATTCCGTCCACGAAATGGCCCGCGATGAGGCCCGCCACTGCGCCGGCTTCAAAGGGCTCTTCAAACGATACTTTGGATAGATCGTGTCGTTAAATCGTTAAATCGTCACGTCGTCGAGTCGTTAAGTTGTCGAGTCGATCCGTGTGATCTCGCGGATTCGATCGGGTATAACTGGCGCCATGAATTCTCTGCCTGATCCCATGCTTTTGCGTATGCTCGACGCGAACGCCAATCGTGCGCGTGAGGCTTTACGCGTCATGGAAGATTACACGCGATTTGCTTTAAGCGATGAGGTTCTCAGTACCGAGCTGAAGCACATTCGCCACGCCTTGGCCGCCACGTTGACGGCGTTGCATGTCGACGGCGCGATGTTTTGCCGCGATACGGAAAACGACGTCGGCGTCACGATCAAGACGGATCGCGAACTTCGCCGCGATTCGCTGGCGTCCGTTGTCACCGCCGCCGGCAAACGTTTTTCCGAATCGCTCCGCGTTTTGGAGGAATGCGCCAAGACTCTTCATCCAGCCTTCGCCACGCAGCTCGAACAGCTCCGCTACCGTGGCTACAGCCTTGAAAAAACGCTCAACACCATCACCGGCGGAAATGACCTTCGCCAAAAATTCGAGCAAGTCCGCCTGTACGTCCTGCTGACCGATACCCTCTGTCATCCGACGATTGGCGGGGGACAATCAGAGCCGCGACCGTCAGGGAGCGATCGTGCGGCAATGCAAGAACGGTGCCTGTCGCTCCCTCACGGTCGCGGCTCGGATTGTCCGTCGCGATGGGAGCATGTCCTCGACCAAATTCTTTCCGTTACGCAAGATTTCTCGCTTTGCATTCAACTGCGAGAGAAGAATCTTGCTGATGCCGAACTGCTTCGACGCGCTAAGATTCTCGCCGATAAGTGCCGTCGGCATCGTGCGATTTCTATCATCAATGATCGTCCGGACATTGCTTTGCTCTCGCACGCGGATGGCGTTCATCTAGGACAGGAGGATATGCCTTGCGCTGAAGCCAGGAAACTGCTGGGTCACGGCAAGATTGTGGGCGTTTCCACCGAGAATATGTCACAGGCCACCGCCGCCCTTCACGCCGGCGCCACCTACATTGCCGTCGGCCCGATGTTTTCCACGCAAACCAAAGACAAGCCGCGGATTGTCGGACCTACCTACGCCGCCGAAGCTCAGCAGAAAATTCCCCTGCCTCTCGTTCCCATCGGTGGCATCACCCTCGACAACCTCCATCACCTCACGCAACTGGGTATCCCCCGCGTCGCTGTCTGCTCCGCGATTATCTCTCAGGAAAACCCCGCCTCCGCCACCTGCGCCTTTCTTGAAAAACTCCAGCCCTCGCAGTCCAACTGAATTATTTTCTGGCGCGGCGGCGAGAGGCGACCAAACCAATGAACCCGGTGCCCAGAAGCGACAGGCTGGCTGGTTCCGGTACGAAGCCTGCGACGACATCGTTGCCGCAGCTCATCGTCCAACTCAGGCCGATGCCGCCATCCAGACCATAGGTGGCTAGATCAACGTCATCCAGCGCGAAGGTGAAGGTTCCGGTCGTGCTGTCCAGCGCCCACGTGCCCAGGGCCAAGGCCTGTTGATCCACAGCCGGTTCATACCACAGCGGCTGATTGATGCGACCCACAAGGCTGGGCTCCACGCCTCTTGCCTCCGTATCTTGCGGGGCAAGAATCGCGCCGGCTGGATCCACATGATACAAGCTCAGCACGCCAACGCTTAGGCCGTTCACAGGCGCAACAATGCTGTTGAGACTCAGAACGTAGTTCCACACCTGGGTACTGGTAAGCAGCGAATCCGAGGCGTGATGGGGATCGTTCGGGCCGCTGGAAAAGGGAGTCCAGCCAAGGTTGCTCAGGAACAGATCGCCAATGAATTCGCTGTCATTTGACGCGAAAAAAACGCCCGTCAACACCGCGGCGAAAGAACTGCTTGTGCGTGTCACCGTCATGGTATCGACCGCGAAATTGTTTCCTCCAATCACATCGGCGGTCGAGGCGGTCAAAATGGTTCCCAAAATATTCTCCTGCCCGCCCCAGTAGGTGTTGGGGCCGTCAGTGTAGTCGGTAATAGTATATGTATCAGCATATATAACAGTTGACGCCGTTATGGCGGCCACTATCGCAACCTTGACAAAAAGTTTTTTGGGGGAGGAGGGAAAATTCATGGTGACGCTCCTGTTCCATAAGGCAGAATAAGTTCATGTGTGACAAGCAAACGGAAGATCCGCCTGGATCACACATACTCTCCCGCCCTTCGGATCCGCGTCTTGAGTACAAGAGTTGTCTTTCGCCGTCGTTATCGACGGATACTTTGCAAACTTGATGCCATGGCCGTACCTTGCCTCTTTTCCCCGTGAATTCGTGGATGAGGAACACCGCATGTCTCGTGGCGCGGGCATTTTGCCCATGTGCGGTGGCTTTTATGGGCGTAGCTGAGGAGCACCGCCGGAGTTCACGCTTCAGCGTGTTTCGCGGCAGAACACGCTGAAGCGTGAACTCCGTTTGGAATTTGAAACTTGTTTCGAATTTCAAGTTTCGAATTTCGAATTTCCCTTACAATCCCCCCATTAGCCCTCTCGCAAGGATGCGATATGTCCGCCACCTCCACAACCTCTCCTCCCGACCGTTTCGTCGGCCACGCGAACCTCATGTCCGCGCTCACTATTCTCTCCCGCATCGCGGGGCTTCTGCGCGATAAAGTCTGCTCCTATTTCATTGGCGTTGGAAATCCCGTCTGGGGGGCCTTCTGGATGGGGTTCCAATTGCCGAACCTCTTCCGCCGCCTGTTTGGCGAAGGTGCACTTACAGCTATTTTTCTTCCCATTTACACCCGTACTCTCGAAGAGGAAGGGCAGGTCGCCGCCTCACGACTTGCCTCGGCCACCTGCACCGCTCTCGTGCTGCTGCTGGGAACGATCACCAGTGTCGGCGAATTGATCGCTGTTCCGCTGGCTTTCTTGGCGCAGGAACCGAACAACCGTCTCGCCGCCGCGATGACCGCTATCATGCTGCCGTACTGCATGATGGTTTGTCTTGTTGCCATTCTTGGCGCTATCGCCACCGTCCATGAGCGCTTTGCACAACAAGCGCTTTCGCCGGTGATTCTCAACATTTTCTGGGCTGCCGGCGCGGCGGTTCCCGTCGCTGTTTTCGGCAGTTCCTATGACGTTCAGCATCGTGTTTATTGGATTGCTGGTGCGATTCTTTTTGCCGGACTTGTTCAGATCGCTCTGATGCTCCGTCCGTTGAGTCAGTCTGGTGTGCGACTTCGTCCGTTTTGGGATCTGCGTCATCCCGGCATTCGCGAAATCATTGCCGCCATGCTGCCGATTCTCTTGGGGACCTCTGCCGTCATCATCAACGTGTACCTTGACGGCCAGATCGCCTGGTGGCTTTCTCCCGACGGTCACGGTAATCGCGACTCCTTTCAATTCCTCTCGTGGACCATCCACACGCCGATGGGCCACGGTGCGAACGGCATCTTCTCCGTCGCTCAACGCATTTACCTTCTTCCCGTGGGCATCTTTGGCGTTTCGCTCGCCACCGCTCTTTTCCCTCTGATGACCAAAGCTGCCAACAGTAACGACATTCCCGAACTCAAACGCCTCATCGCTTCCGGACTCCGCAAGAGCCTCTTCCTTTCCATTCCCGCTTCTTTCGGGATGATCCTGATCGCGAAACCGCTGATCACGTTGATCTACCTCGGCGGAAAAGCTGTCCCCGACGACATCGACCGTGCCGCATGGGCAACGATCTTCTTTTGCCTGGGCGTCTGGGCCTTCGAAATGCAAATGGTCCTCCTTCGCGTCTTCTATGCTCTCCGCGATGTTCGTACCCCCATGCGAATCGCTCTGATCATGATCGTTCTGAACCTTGCCCTGAGCCTCAGCCTCGTCTGGCATCTCCAGGAAGGCGGCATCGCTCTGGCCACCACCCTCGCCGCAGTCATCCAGTCCGCCATTCTCTTGGCCATTCTCCACAAGCGTCTCGGCCTCCTCGGCCTTCGCTCCATCGCCGCCGCCCTCGGACGATCTCTCCTCGCCACCACCCTTATGGTCGCCGCCGGCCTACTCCTGCTGCGGATCCCTCTCCTGTGGCCCCCCCCCGACTCCCGCATTCTCACGGCACTGGTGAAGCTGCCGTTGGTCGTTATCGCGTGTGCCGGCGTTTATTTCGTGTTGATGCGGTTGCTGAAGGCGCCGGAGATTCAAGATGTGCCGTTGCTCAACCGCCTATTCCGAAAGAACTCTATATAGCCGGCATGCTTGCATGCCGCTCGGGGGGCAGGATAATGGCATCAACGCATCGGAATTTTTCGAAAGGACGCTTATGACTTGGCATCGCGGCATCGTGATGGTGTTGTGTGCGGTGCTGGTGGGGAGTGTGATGGCGGTGTGTGTGATGGGGCAGGCCGCGGTGAGCACGCAGCCGGCAGGGGCGGCGACAACGCAAAGCGGACTGGAAGCGATCCATGCGGATTTGATGAGAATAATGAAAGAGTTCCAGGAACTTCTGCCTTCGCCCGTGATGATTGGGGATGCCCAGTTTCGGAAAGAAAATGGTGCGAAGCTGGCACCGGCGCTGATGAAGCTGGCGAACCAATATGGCGAATTGGTGGCAACGCAAAAGGGGGAGATAAAAGAGAGACTGGAGACAGGGCGGTTTTCAATGCTGGGCTACGCGATGGCTCTGGGGGATAAGGATGCGGAGAAGATGCTCACCGAAGCGGCTGCGGGCAAGAATGCTAAATTGGCCCTGGAGGCCAAGTCGGTGATGGCATTGATGAACTGGGCGACGAATCTGGAGGATGCCAAGGCATTGCAGAAGGTGCTGGATGATTATGTCGTGGTGGTCAAGGCGAATCCGGAGGATGAGACCGTCGCGAGGACATTGATGTGGATGATGCAGTTGGCACATGCGAATAAGAATAAAGAGATGTTTGAGAAAGTGGCAAAGGTGTTTGAGACAGAGTTAAAGGGGGAGATAGTCGAGGGGTTCAGGGAGATGAGCGGACGCCCGAAGGAAAAGGCGAACGCGAAGAAATAGGAAACGCGAGTTTCGAACTTCGAATTTACACGACCCGTATCCACGCCCAGTAGAGTCCGCCCAGGATCGCCGCCGCCACTACCATGAGTAGAATGATTTGCATCGACAGGATGATTGCTTCCCGCGGTAATTGCCGCAGGTGCTTGATCCGCGTTCCCTTGTAGACCACGCTGATGGCCACCACCAGCGGCAGCGCCAGCAGCAGCCAATAATCGCTCATCCCCGGATACAAAGCCGTCAGCGGATCGATCAACGGTGTAAACGCCAGCATCATCATGCCGCCTCCCCTTTCTGGCTACTGGCTTGGGGGGGGGCTGGTTTCTGGCTTCTGGCTTCTTCCCGTGTTGAGCCTGTGATTCGCAGCAGCACGTCGAACATGACCAGCAGGTTGAGCATTCCCGCGATGCCACAATAGACCGCTCCGATGTCCTGCACTTTTGGATGATTCGACAGGAGCGGATAGCGAGCGATCGCTTCTTTGCCGAAACGGATGCGTTCGGGGATTTTGGAATCGTCATTCACCGGCGGTCGCATCAAGACTTGTCCGTCGGGCATCTCAAGACCGTACTTTGGGAGGTTCTTTATCAACTGCTCGAGTTCCGCCATCTGATGTTTTTCGATCGGGCTTACCAGCAGCATCGGCCAACCCGCAAGATACTGTGTGTACGTCCAAATCTGCTGCTCCGGATTGATCGCCCGTACCCCCGCAATCAGCATCCCCGCGGCGAACAACCCATGAATCGTCACCGCAAAGATAACCCCGCGCCTCCGCTGGCCCAGCAGCACATGTCCCAACCCCGGCACCAGCCACGCCAGCACCAGCGCCATATAACCGCCGGCTCCTACCCCTTCGTGCGATTTGTCTTCTGGATACGACTGGCTGGTCACGAGTACCTCGTTTGCCCCGCAGAAACGCTTAACGATACAACCGATTCGGTTCGTTGCCAACCCCCCCGCGGTGATAGCTCACTGCTCTGATGCTAAGCGGTCTTGCGTAAGTTCGTAGCGTATCGTTACGCCGTCAAGTCGTTAAATCGTTAAGTCGTCAAGTCGATTGAACGACTTGACGGTTTAACGACTCGACGACATCGCTACGAACTTACGTAATACCGCTGAGGGGAGGGCGTTTGGCAGGCGTTCCACGGGTGTCTATACTTTCTTGCGGTTGTGAGTTGTCCTTTCAGGTGGGCGATGCGATGAAGGCTGAGGATGTTGTTGAGCTGCAGGAACCGGAGTTGAGCGGGGGGGAGAGGATGTTTGTGCCGGCGGTGCTGGCGGGGCTGGGGCTCACGATGCGGCACATCAGGCGAACGCTTCGCGGAAAACATCGTACGATGCAGTATCCGGAGGAGCGGCGGGAACAGCTTTCGATCTTCGAGGGAGGCATGGATTTGCAGCGGTATCGCGGTGTGCATCGCCTCAACCGCGATGAACAGGGGCGGGTGAAATGCGTGGCCTGCTATATGTGCTCCACGGCTTGTCCGGCACACTGCATTCACATTGTGGGCGAAGAGGCGCCGTGGCCGGATCGGGAGAAGTATCCGGTGAAATTTGATATCGATGAGCTGCGATGCATCTACTGCGGGATGTGCGAAGAGGCTTGCCCGGTGAACGCGATCGAGCTGACGTATGAGTACGACATGGTGGGGCTGACCCGCGGCGAAATGATTTATGACAAAGAAAAATTGCTGATGATGTATGACGTCACGGTGGAGAAGAAGCCGATGTGAGGGGGGGAGCGGCAGGCAAGCTGGCCGGCTAAATAGGGATTCGTGGGGCGGTCCTGTTGCCATTGGGGCGATATCTATTTATTCTTGGTGTTCTCACAACCCACTGCGGGATGATATGGAGAATATGTTATGGCAGGCGTTCAAACTGCATGGGGCCTTGATGTCGGGATCACCAGCCTCAAGGCGATGAAACTCTCGAAGGATGGCGACAAGGTCGTTCTCGACGCGTTTGATGTCGTCGAGCATGAGACCTTCCTCTCGGAATCGGATATCGATAAGGATGAAATCATCCGGTCGACGTTGCGGAAGTTTCTGGATCGCAATCCGATTCGACGCGAGGCGCTCTACATCGGGGTTCCGGGGTCGTCGACATTTGCGAGGTTCGTGAAGTTGCCGCCGGTGGATCCGAAGAAGATTCCGGAGATCGTGCGGTTCGAAGCGATTCAGCAGATACCTTTTCCGCTGGATCAGGTGAACTGGGATTACCAGACTTTCACGAACGCTGATTCGCCGGATGTCGAGGTCGGCATCTTTGCGATGAAAAAAGAACTCGTCGGGCAGGTGCTAGCGAATTTCCGTGCATTGGGGCTGACGGTGCATGGGGTGCAGATGTCGCCGCTGGCGGTGTACAACGCGGCAACTTACGACGGTTTGACCGAGGGTAAGGGGGCAGTGATCATCGATATGGGGGCGGAACATACAGATTTGGTGATCATGGATCAAGGGCGATTGTGGCTTCGGACGATCAATATTGGGGGGAATCATTTTACGGATGCGGTGTCGAAGAGTTTCAAGCAGCCGTTCAATCGGGCGGAGCAGTTGAAGAAGACGGCGGCGACGAGTAAGTATCAGAAGCAGATATTCCAGGCGATGCGGCCGATTTTTGCGGATCTGGTGGGTGAGATTCAGCGGTCGTTGGGGTATTACAATTCGAGCCACCGGGACAGCCGGCTGGAGCGGATTATCGGGATGGGAAATCCGTTCCGGCTGCCGAACTTGCAGAAGTATCTTCAGCAGGAATTGAAGATGGACGTGGTTCGTCTGGATACGTTCCGTAAGGTGACGGCGGATGGGCGTCTGGCGCCTGGGCTGGCGGAGAATATTCTTCCGATGTCGGCGTCGTATGGATTGGCGATTCAGGCGTTGGGGTTGGCGCCGCTGGATACGAATTTGCTGCCGCTGGAGATAGCGAGGCAGATGCTTTGGAAGCGGAAGCGTCCGTGGTTTTATGGAACGGCGGCGGCGGTGATCGCGGGAGTGGGGTTCCTGGGTTATCAGTATCATGTGGAGGCGGCGCGATTCAATTCATTCGATGCGACAGCGGCGCGAGCCAAGAACGAGGATGCGCTCTATCAGGCGGGCAGGCAGAAGGACGAGTACGGCAAGCAGAGTTCCAGCATTTTCGAGGCGAATAAGGCTCGCGCGGCGACGTATTTAGGCGTGACGACATATCGTATGGTTTGGCCGAGCATCCAGAGGGATATGATGGACGCGCTTCCGCAGCCGAAGGTGAAGGCGACAACTGCTACCGTTGCCGCTCCTGCCGTTGCCATTCCCCCGTCTATTGTATTGCTGTCGATCGAGCCGCAATTCACCACGTCGCTCTCGCTTTCCCAGGGCACGGATGTTGTTCAGCCGGTCGGTCGTCCTCCGACGGCGCCGGTTTCGACGGCTACGGTCTCCACGGCGCCCGATGACAAAGGCTTTGTCCTGACGATCAAGGGCTACACCGTCAACAGCGATTCGAGCGCCCAGTATGGGATGCCGGGGGAGTATGCGAGGCGATTGGCAGAGATGGCGCCGAAAGAGGGGAAAGGGAAAGATGGCGTGGAGAGGCCGTACTGGTTTGAAATGATCCGTGACGGGACGAAGGGTGATCCGGATGTGACGGCCAGTCCGTGGGGCGGAAGCGGGAGTAGCCGAGGCAGTTGGTGGGGCGAATTTGCCGAGGATATTGCGGGGATCGCGTTGCCGAACCGACCCCAGTCCCCCGTCGGCGGCGGGACGCGTCAGATCACGGACCTGAGCGATGCGGACATTTTCCAGCCGACGGGTGAAAAACCGCCATCCATGAAATCGAACTTCCGCTTCATCCTCACCGTTAAAGTTCATATGAAGGATTCGTTGGTGAAGGATACGCTGGGCAAGTAGACAAAGTTTCGAGTTTCAAGTTTCCAGTCGTGAAACTCGAAGCTCTTTGGAGATGCTTATGAAATTTGTGAAAGCTAATCTCGATCTTCTGATCGCCGGTTTGTTGGTGATATTGGCGATCGGGGCGTACTTTTGGCCGTTGTCGCCGTATAAGGAGGAGTTGCGGGACAAGGCGAAGGAGCGTCTGGCGAAAGAGAATTCAGTTCGCGCGTTTATCTTCAATAAGCAGCATCCGATCGTGATTCCGGGCATCGGCCCGATACCCGGAGCGAATGATCCCGGCAATGCGACGGCGACTTATACGCAGAACCTCACGGATGCGAAGGGGGAAGCTCAGAAACAGATGAAGGATAAGGCCGACGAGATCATTCGTCAGGCGTCGGCGGATAACCACCGGAAGCGAGTCAAGGTGGTGACGAGCCGGGATCGTCAGGGCAAGACCAGCGAGCGGTTCATTCCGCTTCTCCCGGCGAGCGGTGAGATGGTGAAAGGGAATCTGCAGGCGGCGGAACAGGATCACCTGCTGCCTGTGGCGCAAAAGGAGTCGTGGGGTTTCCGGGATGATTATCTCAAGCAATTTGCGAATTGGAACGCGAAGCTAGGGTTTGCGCCCTTGCCGGTGGGTGGGAAGGGGTTGCAGGACGATATCGACAAGCGCGTGAAGGAAGAAACGGAGACGATGCTGAGGAACGCGATCGTGGGGGTTGGCGGGGGTGGGGGTACCTCGGCGCTGCTGCCCGCGGAGAAGGTCAGCGACATCAAGAAGAGCGTGATTTCCAAGCGAGCGGCGAGCATACGGATGTATATTGATGATAATGCGTTTCCGATGCCGGAGTGGGCGAAGGGGGCGGTGAGGGTTCAGCCCTCGGAGATGCAGATGTTCGACGCGTTGGGGAGCAGTTGGCTGATCAACGACGTGGTCAATGCGATTGCGGAGGTAAATAAAGGGTCGGCGAATGTGGGGGCTTCTCCGATCAAGCGATTGGAAGCGATCACCGTGGGCGTGAGCGGTGTCGGCTCCGGCGCTGCTGTCACCGGCGGCGCTCCGCAGGGCAACTTTTTTCTGACGGCTCCCACCACCTCCACCAGCGTGAGCGGCGTTTCGGCAGCCTACAACAGCCAGGCATCATCCGCCGGCCAGGACAACCGCTCCATGACCGGGCACGTCAGCGATCCGAACTACGGCGTGACGCTCATGAACGTTCGCATCCTCATTGAACCCGGCTACGTCAACAGCTTCATCAATGCGCTCTACCAGCAAAACAACGGCTACACCGTTTTGAGCATCAAGACCACACCGGTCGATCCCTTTGACGCGGCCGGTAATGGGTACCTGTATGGTAAGGCGGAAGTGGAGGATAAGGCTGGTAAAGCGAAGATAGAGGAGAAGACGCAGGTGGTTCGGGTGGAGATTCATGTGGAGAATCTGCTGTTCCGCACGTGGCTGGATCAGATCATGCCGAATGCCTATCGGAGTCTATTGCCGCCCCCTAATGTGTCGAAGTGATAAGTTGCCAGTGCGCTGGCGCTCCTGTCCGTAACCGATGGAGATCCATCAATGAGTTCGAAGAACTTTAACTTGTTCGAGCAGCATGTAGAGAAGCTGGCGTTGGTGCTTGGCCTTGCGGGGGCCGGCTACCTGATATGGCTTTCGTTCCAGGCGTACACGATTCCGGGAACAACTCAGGAACTCGAGAATGCGGAGAACAAGGTCTCCGATGCCGTGCGGGACCTTGAAACTGCGCGGAAAAACACCATTGCCCTCGGCAGGATTGCCGTGAATGTCGGCGAGACCTTCCGTGGGGTTCCGGTCTCCCTTCCGTCGCATTTTCTGGCAACGGACGTGCCTCATTTTGTGCCTTACCAGCCGTCGCTGACAGCGGGAGTCGACATCGTGATCCATCGTCGCGGCGAAGGTCTGGTCATCACGCCCAGTGTGCCTGGACCGCAGAATAATGTGGCGATGTCGTGGCGCGGGATTGTTTTCGATGGTCCTCCGGGCGTTGCTCCTGGCAACAATCCAGCTCAGGCTGCCGCTCCTCCCCCCGCCGCTGGCCGCGGTGCTCCCGTTGCCCCTGGCGTTCCCACCAAGGATAAAAATCTGATCGTGATTTCCGGTTACCTGCCAATCGACGCGTTTGTCCGATCGATGGAGGATCCGGCGGATGTTGCCCAGCGGCTTCCGGGCGATCAACAGATTTCGGCGATTTATCGCGTGGAGGCGCAACGCCGCCAGCGGATCGGATACAACTGGTCTTCCTGGACCAACGTTGCGATTCCGGCGGATTTGCCTGTCTTCCCGATCAATCCGACGAAAGTGGATCGCAGTCAGATCGATAGCGTCATTTCGCAGCTCAAAGAGAAAGATATTGCGGGCAAGATTCTTCAGCCTGCGTCCTATTACACGCCTCCCCCGGAGAGTCAGTCCGTGCTTTTGAAGATGTTGCCTGATTCGATCAAGGCGATGGTTCCTGGCGTGGGCGGCGGAGGCGTTCGGAATGCGCCGGCGCCGACACCGGATCCGGCAGCAGCTCACGCGGCGGCAGCGGCAGCAGCGGTGGCGGCGGCCGCTACAACGACCGCTCCCGCGGGTCCTGTTCTTGCGCCCACCGATCCCGTGTATTGGATTGTCGACGAAATTGCCGGCGATAATATTCCCCCCGACGCGGAATACCAGTACCAGGTGCGGCTCGTGATGTACAACCCGACCTTCAACTACATGTATGACAGCAAACCCGGCAAACTGGACAATGAGTCCATGCGAGGCGAAGTCACGATCGCTTCTCCGTGGGTGGAAATCACCTCTGCCGCGGATAACCGGCCGACCATTGTTCAGATACCCGGTAATATGTATTTTTATGTGACCAATTATTCGGCGCCCATGCCGCGTAGCAGCGCGCCGAATACCCCGCGTGTCACGACGCCGATTTACAAGTGGACGGAGGGTCGCTGGTTCGCGGATCACTACCGCACCACCGATCTGGGGACGGCGATTACCGGCAGTATCATGCTTCCAAACCGGAAAACCCAACCGGTCCCCACGAATCATGTTGTAGTGGACATCATTTCGAGCGAAGGGATCGGCAATGAGGTGGAAGCGGTTCTGCTGGATCCTGAAGGGAACCTGGTGGTTCGGCGGAGAACGGCTGATCTCGAAAACAAGCGGCGAAAAGAACTTGACGACGAAGTCAAGCGGATCGAAAAGGAATTGCGTCCCGTGGTGCCGAACCCCAAGGGCAAGGGTGCGACGAAAGGCGGTTCGGGTCAACCCAACCCGGCTTCTCCTCCAGGGTCGGGTGGTCCCGGTGGTGGGGGTCCTGGCGATCAATGATGGCGTAGAAACGGCTGTTTTTCGGCCTGTGACGGTCAAACGGAGCCCGGCCGGCCCCCCCCGATATCCCTCCCCCGTCTCCCCCTTATTGGGCGTGTACTCAGGTGAACCACATTTTTACTCAAAAAAAGGCTTGCGGATCGTGGCGACCGCTCTTAGGATGTCGCCTTACGCTTGAGCTGGAGTCGCTTCGAGCGGCAGTCAATGAGCAATCCAGGGATGGCAGTATTGGAAGATTTGTTTTTATGGGTGGTCGTGGTGGCGAAATTCTGAGTCAGCAGCAATGCCGAGGGAACTCCACAAGATGACAACACATGTGGAAGTTTCTGGTAGCACTCGGATTTGGCCGCTCGCCGTTTTGTGATTGGTGAGTCACTCAGGTTTGTGCGGTAATTAGGAGTCACGCCTTGAACAAGCGCCTTCGCTCTCGTGTCCTCGCGGCAAGTATGGTATCGACGACTCTGTTGGGAGCCGGAGTTTTCCTGACCCCACAAGTGCTGATGGCACAGGAGCCGCCCTCTGCCTCAGAGCTTTTGAATCGCGGAGCCAAGCTCTACGATCAGAAGAACTTCAGTGAGGCGAAACGAATTCTGGTCGATATCGACCCGGCTCAGTTGCCCGAAGATCTGCGGGCGAAGCGAGCTGAGCTGATCCGGAACTCGGACGTGGAGATCGCCAAGGCGTCGGGTCCCAACGGCAAGCTGGATGCGGCCGAGGCGGACCTTGGGGCCGGCAAGCTGGCGTCTGCAGCGGCGGGCTTCCAGGCGATCATCGACGATCCGGCCGTGCCCGCGTCAGTCAAGGATACGGCGAAGATTCAGCTCGCCTTGGTCCACGACCGTCAGGCGGCTCAGGCTCCGGCGATGAAGGAACTGCTTAAGCAGGCGGAAGAGCTCTATCTGGCCGGGAAGCTGGATGAGGCGCAAAATGCGATCACGACGATCCAGGCGACCGGGAGTGATCTGGGGTGGCAGGACCGGGAGAAGCCGGCGGCTCTTCAGGCGAAGATCACGGAAGCTCGCGCGGCTGCTGCGCGTAGTGGGGCTCCGGCGGCGGGGGTTGCGGTTGCGGCGCCGGGTAGTGTTGCGACGGCGGCTGTTGCGGCTGCGCCGGCGGCCCAAACGGCTCCGGCGGCTACTGAGGCGGCTCCGGCTGCCGCCACGGCTCCGGCTTTGGATCCGAACAGTGCGCTGGGGCAGCAGCAAATGGCGGAAAAGGTCTTCCGTGAACGGGCGCTCAATGAATTTAACCTCCGCATGGAATCGATTGACAAGGCGATGAGCCAGACGCCGAAGGGGTACGATGCGGCTATTTCCAACGCGCTGGATGCGTTGAGCATCATCAACGCCAACAGGCGGTACTTCTCGGAAGCGGAAGCGGAAGCCCATCGAGAGGCAGCGCAGGCGAAGCTGAATGCAGCACAGAACGAGAAGAAACTTTGGGACGAGCAGCAAAAGAATCTTGCCGTCCAGCAGGCCGAGCAAATCGAACGAGCGCGTATCGCCAAGGCGACGAAAGATCGTGAGCAGCGAGTCCGCAATTTGATGGCCCAGGCGAACAAGTTTAATCAGACGATGCAACTCCGCGAGGCGGCGGACCTCTATCGCCAGGTGCTCCTGATTGAGCCGACCAATGACTCGGCGAAGCTCCTCCTGCAGTTCACCATGGATAAGATCAACTACCGGGCTTACAACGACGTGACCGCCAAGCGATCCGAACAGATGCAGCGTCATGGGATCGTGAATGAAGAGACATTGATACCTTATGTCGATCTATTGATTTATCCGAGCGATTGGGTGGAATTGACTCGTCGTCGTGAGGGGGACCAGTCGCATGCCGATTCGCCGGCGAACCGGGTGGTTCGTGCGCGTCTTGAGGAGAACCTGAAGGAAATCGCTGCGGATCAGCAGGGGTTTGAAAAGGTGATTAACTTCCTCCGCGATACGACGGGGACGAACATTTTCGTGAACTGGCCGGCGCTTCAGGGCGTCGGCGTCGATCGCAATACCCCGGTTTCGGTGAACCTCCATGAGATTCCGTTCCGCAAGGTGCTTCAAACGATCCTCTCGGAAGCCGGCGGCGGCAGTAACTCGCAACTCAGCTACACGATTGATGACGGCGTGCTGACGATCTCGACAATCGAGGACCTCAACAGCGTGAAGTACCAGGTGGTCCGGGTGTTCGATATCCGCGACATGCTGGTGCAGCCGGATACGAATATCAAGCCGCCGTCATTTAATCTTCAGGACATCACGCAGGGCGGAACCACGCAGGGCGGCAGCGGCGGCGGTACCAGCAGCAACAGCAATCAGAGTCTCTTCAATCAGACCGACAACGGCGCGACCACGCCGAGCAAGTCGCCCGACGATATCGCCAAGGATATCATTGAGGTCATTAAGACCACCGTTGCTCACGATACATGGACCGACGCCGGCGGCACCATCGGCACGATTAAGCCACTCAACGGTCAACTCATCATCAATCAGACGGTCGACAACCAGAATGCTGTCTATAACCTTCTTCAACAACTCCGTGAAACCCGTGCCCTGCAGATCGCGATCGAGGCGAGGATTCTCCTGGTCTCCAATAATTTCTTCGACCAGTTCGGTTTGGACTGGTCGCTCTCCGTTCCGGCTGGGCAGTTCCTGGGTAGCGTCGGTGCTCTGAGCATTGATACCGGCAACAGCAGTACCCTGGCTATCCCCCCCGGTACCAGCGTTCCGGGAAGTTTGAACACTTTTGGCGCCGTGGGCAACAATGCCCTGAATATCAGCGGCAGCATTCTGGATAACTGGACGCTGAATCTTTTGATTCGAGCCACGCAGGCGGATACTCGTACGATTACCGTGGATGCACCGCGTGTGACGCTTTTCAATGGTCAGAGCGGCTATATTGCCGTGACTGAGCAGCAGAACTTCGTTTCCAACTTCTGTCAGACCGCGACCACGGGCGGGCTCAACAGCAACGGCGCCGTTGCGACGAACCTGACGGTTTCGACTCTCTCCACGGGCGTGGTATTGTTCGTGGAAGCGACCGTTTCGGCGGATCGGCGTTACGTCGTGATGAAGGCTCGGCCGCAGTTGGCGACCCTCGAAGGAATTCAGACGTTTAACTCATCCGGTGTGCAGAACCCCGCGTTTAACTCCCTGAATGCCGGTTTCGTTCAGTTGCCTAAGGTTCGATTCACCACCGTTGATACGATGGTCAGTGTGCCGGACGGTGGGACGCTGCTTCTGGGCGGTGAAAAAATCCTCGGCGAATCCGAAATCGAAATCGGCGTTCCCATCCTCTCCAAGATCCCCGGACTCCAACGCCTCTTCACGAACCGCGCGATGAATAAGGACGAACGGACCCTCCTCATCCTCGTTCGCCCGAGAATCATCATCCAGAAAGAAATCGAAATGAATCTCTATGGGCCTAACTACGACAAGCCCACCGGCTTGCCGAACCCCAATATCGGCGCTGACTTCTACAGCAATCAGGTGAGCCCCAGCTTTGGCATCGGGGCGAACTAACTCCACCCCCTCGTTTGCCATAACTTGCTTCCCCTCGGCGAAGGTGTCTCCTTCGCCGATTTTTTGGTGATGAAAGAGGAGAGGAGATCGGGAGACAAGGAGAGAGGGAGAGAGGTTTTGTGGTTCTCTCCCCTTCTCCCCCTCTCCCTGTTTCCTTGTCTCCTTGTTCCCTCTTCTCAGTCGCGTACAATTCCGGGATGAATGTGCCGCGGCTTTATCCTGTCTTTCTGGATCTTTCCGGGCGACATGTACTTGTTGTCGGCGGGGGGACTGTTGCTCTTCGCAAAGCTCGCGGGTTGCTGGAAGCTGGCGCTCGGGTGACTCTCGTCGCTCCGGTGTTTGCGTCTGAGTTTGCCGGGATGCGGCTGCGGAAAATTTGCGGGCATTACGTTTCCGCACATATGCGGACACAACAGTGGAGCCTTGTTTTTGCGGCTACGGATTCTTCCGTCGTGAATGCACGTGTTTACAAGGATGCTGCTCGTCGGCGGATTCTTTGTTGTCGGTGCGATGATGCGGAGGGAGGAAAGAGGAGTGATTTTGCGGGGGCTGCTGTTGCACGAGCGGGGCCGGTTACTCTTGCTGTCAGTTCTGCTGGCGCTTCGCCTGCGCTTTGTGTTCGCATCCGCGATCAGGCTGCGGGGGCTATTGATCCTGCGATTGTACGTCTTGCGGAGTTGCTGGTTCCGTGGCGCGTCCGCGTCAAGAGGTCCGTCGCGAATCTGCGGCTGCGGCGTAAGCTGCTTCAGGAACTTTCCGGGCCGCTGATGGAAGAGACTCTCCGCAAACAGGGTCCGCGTCAGGCACGCGAGCTCTTTGTTCGCTTGCTGCGCGAAGTTCGATCGGCAGATTCCACGTCACCGGGCGAACCCCCGGCAGAGCCGGGGGCTGACAAGAAGGATAAACCTTCGACGGAGCCGGGGGTTGGGAAATGCTCCCTAACGGTCGCGTCTCGGATTATTTCGGATAACAGGATGAAAAAACATGCTTAATTATGTGCAGGTCACTATTACTTTTGTTATCGCGTTGCTCTTTGGGTTTGCTTATTACCTGGGGCATCGCAGTATGCAGGCGCAACTTGCCGCGGCGGATCCGGAGCAGGCGGGCTCGCCGCTCTCGATGGGATTTTATGCGAGATTCCTTGTTGTTTTGGGGACGCTCTTGATCGTAGGGCTGCTTGGTTGGCGAATCCTCGGCGATGCTCGGGCGGCGATTGGTTACCTGGATGCGTTTCTTTTGCTTGCGTTTCTGCTTGCGGTGGCGCTAATCTATCTTCGCGGGAACCGGCGGCTTGCTGGCCTTTCGTTCCACATCGTTCCGATGATCGTGTTTGTGCTTTTGCTGGGCGTTGTCCTTGAGCTCGCCCGGCCTGGGCCTTTTCCGTACTACGAGCGAGCGTGGAATTTTGTGCACTTGGGGTGCATCATCGTCGGGACGCTCTGCTTTGCGCTCGCCTGCGTTGGTGGCATCGTTTACCTCTTCGCGGCCAATCGGCTCAAAACCAGGAAAATGATGGGGCCGGTGCTCGCTTCACGATTCCCTTCGCTCGCTTCGCTCGAGACTTTCAATCGCTGGATGGTCTATCCTGGTTTTTTTCTGCTCACCGTCGGCATCGCGGCTGGGGCGCTGTCCATCCGCAACGGCGGACATGAACAGCCTCGTGCTAAAATTGCTTTGGCTCTGGCGGCGTGGATCATCTATGCCGTGCTTTTGCCCCGCGCTCCGGCTTTTCGTGGGAAGCGGTCCGCGTGGCTCTCGATTGTTGGGTTTGGTTTTATCCTTGCCGGATATGTCGCTGCTTACTGGATCGAATAAAAGCACCCCGCGAAGCGGGGTCGCTACGGTTGTCTCTATTTGTGAGTTTGCGTGAAATCGTTTGTTCCGGAATCTCTTCGCCTGGTTGCTGTCGGTCTCAATCACCGTACGGCGCCTATTGATCTGCGCGAGAAGATTGCATTTACTCCGGAGTCCGCCGCGGCGGCCATTGCTGCTCTCCGCGCCAAGTTTCCCGGCGTTGAGGTCGTGATCCTCTCTACCTGCAATCGCGTTGAACTTTACTGCGTTCGGCCAGTTGGCGGAGAGCCTTCCGCTGATGCGATGGCGGCTTTCCTTGCGGATTTCCACGGGGTCTCTGTCGATCTGATTCGCCCGCATCTGTACCAGCACGAAGACCGTGCCGTTGTGGAGCATCTTTTCGCGGTCGCCAGCTCGCTGGATTCCATGGTCGTCGGAGAGACGCAGATTCTTTTCCAGGTGAAGGCGGCTTATCAGTGTGCGGTTGCTGCCGGTTCGGCGGGGACGGTTCTGCATGCACTTTTTCAACGGGCTCTCGCCGCGGCCAGGGATGTTCATGAAAGAACGGGGCTCTCTTCCGGACGTCTTTCCGTGGCTTCCGTTGCAATTGATCTCGCTCGCGCGGTGTTCGATCGTTTTGATGATAAGACGGTGTTGTGTATCGGTGCCGGGAAGATGGCTTCGTTGATGCTTCGGCATCTTGTTGATCTTCGGCCGCGGGCTATTCTTGTGGCGAATCGTTCTTTGGATCGTGCGCAAGCGGTTGCGACGGAGTTTCGTGGTCTGCCGCGTTCTCTGGAGGATCTCGATCAGCTTCTGATTGCGGCGGATATTCTTTTGACTTCCACCGGAGCGGCTCGGCCGATGATTTCCAAGGAGCGATTCCGCGCTCTGCTGAAGCTCCGCAAGTATCGTCCTATCGTGATGATTGATATTGCGGTTCCACGCGATGTGGAAGCGGGCGTTGGACAACTTCAGAATGTCTATCTTTACAATGTGGATGATCTTGAGGAAGTGGCGGCGGGTGCCCGGGAAAAACGGGATGAGAAAGTTTCGGCGTCCCGGGTTTTGATCACGGAACATGTGGAAGAGTTTTTGAAGTGGTTTGCTGCCCGCGATGTCGGGCCGCTGGTCAAGGCGTTGTATGATCGCTGCCATGAGATCGCGGCCGGGGAACTGCAGGCGATTTACGCTCGGCAACCAGAGATGGGGCCTGCTGAAAAAGCGGAGGTCGAACGGTTGGCGCATCGTCTTGTGGGGAAAATTCTTCACGACCCGGTCACGCAACTGACGATGCGCGCGGAAACGACCGCCCGGCCGATGCTGGCGGCCGCGGTGAAGAAGCTGTTCGGGCTGGAGTGACGGTCCGGAAAAATCCACGTCGGAGCACAGGTCGCGACGCCGCAAGTGTTTGCGATGACTTTCCACGCGATCCATGTCTGGTTTCGTTCCAAGAGTCAAACCTCGCATTACCATGCGGGGCTCCACCCCGCAAAGCGGGGTCGCTACGAGCGTTTCATGCGGTCATTTCCTCGAGAATTTTTTGGGAAAAAAGTTGGCATTCTCGCGGCGGCGGATTAATATGGAAATTGACCATATCGTAGTAAATGGCGGGCGGGTCACTTTTTGACGAGGTGGATGATGCGGAATCGCAGGCAGAGCGCGTTTACGTTGATCGAACTGCTGGTGGTGGTGGCGATTATCGCGCTGCTGATCGCGCTGCTGCTGCCGGCGCTGTCGAAGGCGAAAGAGGTGACGAGGCGCGTGAATTGTGCGGCGAACCTCCATGCGTTGGGACAGGGCTATCATGTGTATATGACGGAGTATCAGGATTACCTGCCGATCGGGATTAACGGCAGCGGGATGGTCAACAATACATGGGCCAAGGACGTTCGCGACAGCTCGTATATCATTTATTCGCAGAAGCCTGGTGGCTCCCCCGCCGGCGGCGTGTGCGGTTTTAAGGGGCTGGGGATGCCGGCGGCGATTGGGGCATTGACGGGCAATGGTCCGTATTTTTGTCCGTCGGCGTTGTTGAACATGCCACAGTTTAGAGCGGGTAGTGCCACGAACCCGATATTTCCGCTGATTTTGTCTCCGCGCCCGTGGGATGGCGGTGGCGCCCTCTACACGGTGAGCAGCGGCGTGGCGACGGTCGTGCGGAACACGCAGGCAGTGGCGACTTATTCGGTTCGCGGGACCATTCCTATTGGTGAGTCCATGCGGCCAGGTGGGACGGTTTATTATCACATTGTTGCGCAGAGTACGGCGTATGTGAAAGGGGATCCTCGTTACTACGACGAGAGCACGGGTTGGCCGCCGGGATATGCGTACGACGCAGACTTCGGCGGTGTGGCTGGGCAGTCGGTGAGTATGCCCAAGGCGACCTCGATGCGAGCGAACATGGTGATCGCGTCGGACTATGTCTGCGGTGGAGCGTATATCGACCTCGTCCACAAAGACGGCGTCAATGGACTGCGGATGGATGGCTCGGCGGGCTGGCTGGCTCGCGGGATCATTGAACCTTACCTATCGACGAAACCGACACAATGGAATGGGGGGGCCTGGGGTGCTGTGGATTACTCGGGTCCGGGCGATGGCGAAGGCAATACGCAGGCTAATTTCAAAACGGTGTGGGATAGGATGGACCAGAATTAAGCGTCAATGTCAGGCCGGCGAAGATTGGGCATGAGGCACAAGGCACTCGGAGAACAATGATGGATTTACGGACCCAGATGAATAAGCGCCCCACGGTGACGATTGGGGTGAGCGTCGGCGCGGTGTTGATAGTGGGAATCCTGGTGTTGGTCGTGAGTGGGCGTTCTCGTCAACGTCCTCCGTCGTCCGAGACGTCGGGGGCGAATTGTTATTACACGGCGGATGAAGGAAAGACCTTCGAGGTTGGCCCTTGGACTCTGGTGCCGCCTTATGAGAAAGATGGCAAGACGTTTGTGCGGATGTACAAATTTTTGGATGGTAAGACTGAGAAGATTGGATATTTGGAGAAGTACACGGATCAAGCTTGTGCGGTGTTGATGGCGGAGGAGGAAGGGCAGGCACGCGAAATGAAGATGAGTGAGTTGGGGTTTAACGGGCGTGTGGTGAAAAGGCCGGGGGAGGAGACGTGGGTGGATAGAACCAGCGAGGAAGGCAAGGCGATCACGGAGGTGATGACTTCGGAGGGACGCGGGCGGGCGAAGCCGGTGTTTCCGAAGTAAGGATGGCGGCAGAAGACGGGGGCGTGGCATGAAGTACCGTGATCGTGGGTACAATTATGCCTTATTTTACGGTGTTTGCCCCAAGTTCCGAACCTTTGAGGTCAGCGGTTCATGGGCTTGGCACGTCAAACAACGCCGTCGGGAGACTGGCCAGAGCACAGCTTTGCCCATGGGCGGCGTTCGGGTGGTGAAGATCGATTTGGAAAAACTCCGTGAACTCCCGGCCGCTCAGCCAGATGCGACGATCCATGAACTTTGATTTTATCATGGGATATCGCGAGTGACCCAACTTGCGTTACTTTACAACGACGCAACGCATATCGCAGGTTCGTAGATATGAATCGCAAAGTATCGGAATGACTCCATATGCAATCGCCTTGGCTCTGCTCCGAACATCCCCTACCCAGGGCTGGACTTTGGGCTTGCGATTTGCGATACTCACCTTTTCCAGTGGAAAAACACATTGTTATTTTTTGCTTGCGGATTTCAGTTTTATGCCACAAAACACTGAAAAACTCATGGATATTACCGTTTCGTTAGCGGATTTTACCCTTTCGCCCGAATTGGCAGCTCGAATCCCCGGTTATCTTTCTCGTACGCTGAACTTGGAACCGCTGACTCTGGCCGTCGTGCGGAATGCCGACGACAAGAATGGCCCGAAGGTCATTCTGGTGGCTTCGTCAAGCACCTTGGCGGAGGAATCCTCGCTGGTGCAATACGCCCTTGATCTCCACGAAAAAGCTACTCCCGTGCAAGACACTCCCCCTCTGCGGCTCGCCGGCGTGCACGCAACCACCTCCTCCACCATTACCATCGGCGACCTGGACGGTTATCCTCATGCGACGATCTACACCCGCATGGCCGACGACCTGCACCGCGTCTACCTGATCGTCCATCAGGACGACAGCGCCGCCCTGGCAGCCTCCCAAAATATCCTGATTCACATCACCAATGAACTGGGCAAACTCCTGGGATCTCTCCTGGCATGGCAGGCGAATCCGGAAATCCTCCGAGCACCCTTCGATCAGTTGACCGATCGCGAATGGATCGTGCTCCGCGGCTTGAATTCGGAAGACGGCGAAAAACAGCTCGCAGACCGCCTGGGCCTTTCGCCTCATACGCTGCATTCGCACATCAAGTCGATTTACCGCAAAATAGACGTTCAAGGGCGTCTGCCGCTGCTGCTGCGGCTCAACGCGGCGGTCCGTGAACTCCGAGCAGTCTCCCTGGCGCCGACGGTGACGGAACAGCCCCGCAGAGCGCCCACCCGCCCCGTAGCATATGCCATGTGATGGAGATAGGGGCATGCGTCATAAATAGAGGGAGAGTGGAGTGCAAGACTTATACCGAAAAATGTTGAAGAATGTCGCGGCGGCTGCGATGCATATGTGAAAATTCTCTTAACTTCAGATTACACAAAGCTCAACCAGCCGAAAAAATGTTGAAAAATTTTTCAATTTTTTTGGACTTTGGCGATCCTGCCGGCGTACTATGTGATGTCAGTCGTTCGAATCTCCCACGATTCGCGACTGATGAAGTTCCTTCCTTCTCCCCCACGAAAGCCGATGATCGACTCCCACGCGGTCATCGGCTTCCATATTTTTGGGGCATCATTTTCCATTTTATTGAAAATTCCCTGGCAGAGCTGAGGACTGACGGACGCCCCGGAAAACAATAAAAAAACACTTGCTTTTTTGGGAATCTGTGGCATACCTGACATATGGCGTGTTGTCACGCGGCGGTTGCGCCAAAATGTTGTCTGGTAAGGATGACGTAAGCTCAGTCATGACGCAGAGTTGGAACATTTTCTCAGCTTTCATTTCTCATCGCGATGAATCGCGAGTGGTCGTGTCAAGTCTCCTTGGTCAAATTACCCAGTCTGCCCCCCCCCCCCAATTTAACATTTTTAGTTGTTATTTTTGTTTACAGAGGTGCGAAACACGGGCAAATTTTGCTCGTGTTTTGTTTTAGTATGAGCGTTCGGCCGCCCTGATAAGGGGAGCCGAGGACGCTGAAGGTAAAAAAGAGGGAACGAGAGCAAGTCTCAAGTCGCGCTAAATGGCGTGATTTTGGGTGGCTTTTGTTGCCTCTTTTGGCGTTTTTGCGGGCTTTTGTCTGCTTTTGTCTGTTTTTGTCTAGA
>WQYP01000043.1 GCA_009781185.1 Phycisphaerales bacterium
GGCGGCCAGAGCATGACAGAAAGGCTGCATGAAGTTGAAATCGAAAACGATCACTTTGACTCGCAACTCATTGAAAACAGGCACTTTGCATCCATATGGATTTACGTTAACGGGACAGTAGTGAAATTTTCAGCGTGACGATCTTGCAGAAAACCCCTGTGCTGTTTTCACAGGAACAATGGAGAAATCAAATGATCGAAAAACGTAACCAACTGGAACTATTCGGATTATAACCGGACAGTAGTGGTAAAGCACGATGAGTTCCTTGAAGGTGACATTTCTACTTCTTGACAACAGGCAAAGCTACATGCCACTGGACATTCCGGTGCGATATCGCGAGAATAACTAGCCTGTATTGATTGTTTGTGATTGATTTGTCCACAAAAGTAAAGGAAGGTCGCATATGCCGATTCCGTCTCCATTTTGGAATTTGCCATTGGGTCAGGTACCGCTGCCGGACGAGACGGGGAAGCCTGCGGTACCGGCGCCGGCGGCGGCTCCGTCAGCTCCGGCGAACGAACAACATGCGCAAGTAACAGCCAGCACCGAAGGCACGAAAACATCCACCGGGCAAAGCAGCGAGCCCACGACATTGCCGCAGCAGGAGCAGCGAAAGCCGTCACCCTTTGACTCCTTCATCCTGCCGCTGGTCATCGGCGGTTTTATCCTGATCTACATTATGATGTCACGCGGACAGCGTAAGGAAGAGAAACGCCGGAAGCAGTTGATTGCCGAAATCAAGAAGGGCGACCGTGTGCTGACGATCGGCGGCCTGGTGGCTCGCGTGGTGTCGGTCGAAAATGATGAGGTCGTCTTGAAGGTCGACGAATCCGCGAACGTCAAGGCAACCTACAAGAAATCCTCGATTCACCGCGTTCTGCTGCCTGAAGACGAGAAAACGACGAAGTAAAGATCAGACAGATGTCTCACTTTTAACCTTTAACTTTTTAACTTTTAACTTCTTAAACTCTGGACCACATGAAAACATCGCTTACCTGGCGTTTCATTGTCATTTTCATCATCATTGTTTTGTCGGCGCTGATCCTGTACTGGAAGCCGCTGAACTACGGCATCGATCTGGCCGGCGGAACCTCGCTGCTCTATGAGCTGGACCTCTCGAAGCAGCAGAATCTTTCGTCCAAAGAGTTGCAGGACCTGGCGAATCGCGTGGTGGAGGTGCTCAAGAAGCGTGTGGACCCGCTGGGCCAGAAGAATCTAATCTGGCGTGTTATCGGCGACAAGCGTATCCAGGTGCAGATGCCGCGGGCGAACAAGGCGACGCTCGAGGCCCGTAAGGAAGAGACAGCAGCCCGCGAAGCCCTGCAAAAATCACTGCTGAAACTTTCGGAAGTGCAGCGGATCATCGCTCTGCCGGAGCCGGCGCGGACGCAGGCGATCAATGCCCTGGCTCCGAAAGAAAGCGAGAGCGTGCGTAACGATCGGATCGTGGCGCTAGCTGCGGCCAGCGACAAGGTCAAGGCCGCTGAAGCGGAGGCGGCGAAGTATCGCGCGGGCGAAACGCCCGAGTCTGTCCTGATGGCGGTACGGGAAGCTCGCAAAGCCTACGATGCGGCTCAGGTGGCGCTCGAGCAAACCAACGTCCCGATGGGAAAGCTCCTGAGCACGCTGACCGCGGCGGATAGCGAAGGCAATACCACGGCTCGGGATAACCTGAAATCCATCGCCAAAGAGGCGGGCGCTCAGAAACCACTGGTGGAACGGCTGATCGCGGCGCACCAGAAGCTGATAGAGCTCAGCGGCGGCGGCGTGGATGACCCCAACGATCTCAAACGCATGGTGACTACCACCGGCGTGCTCGATTTCCGCATTGCCGTCACGCAACTCTCCGGCGAGGATGCGCCGGCTGACCTCCGGCGGAATTCGGACGACTTCAACACCGCCGTCCAAAGCCTCAAACTCAACGGGCCGACGAAATCCATCCCGCTGCTGGGAACAACGGTCCGCTGGATGGGAGTGGACCCGAAGGGGCTCGAAGGCTTCGGCTGGAAGACCGGCTCGGATGCCGAGCAGGCAACGAATCGTTTTGTCATGGCTGAATATGACGGCTTGCCCTGGCTGCTTTGCTTTGACGACAATTTACGTACGTTGACGCACAACCGCGAGTTGCCTTGGAACGTGACCGCTTCGGCGCCGGCGGCGACACCCGAGGGCGTACTGTCTCTGCCGTTCCAACTCGATACGATCGGCGCCAAATACATGGGAAGGCTCACCAGCGACAATTTGAAACGCCCCATGGCGATTCTGCTCGACGACAAGGCGATGAGTGCTCCGATCATCCAGGCACACATCACCAACGCCGGCACGATCACCTTCGGCTCCAATCGCTCGCCGGAGGAGGTGCGGAAGGAAGCCGAGGCGCTGCGTGGGATTATCGACTCGGGCTCATTGCCGGCGGCGTTGCAACGAGAGCCGATTTCGGAACAGGAAATCACACCGGACCTCGGGGCTGACAATATCAATGCAGGCTTCCGCTCGGGCATCTACGCCCTGATCGCGGTCATGGGTTTCATGGTGCTCTACTACACGGTCACGGGTTTTTTCGCGAACTTGGCGTTGGGTCTGAACCTGCTGCTGGTGCTGGCGGTGATGGCGTCGTTGGGGGGAACCTTCACGCTGCCGGGCATCGCGGGGCTGGTGCTCACCTTGGGCATGGCCGTCGATGCGAACATTCTCATCAACGAACGCATCCGCGAGGAAATCCACAAGGGCGCCAGTCTCTGGATGTCCGTCAAACAGGGATACGACAAGGTCTTCTGGACCATTTTTGACGCGAACTTGACGACCTCCCTCACGGCATTCGTGCTCTACCTCATCGGCTCGGAAGAAGTCAAAGGCTTCGGCCTCACGCTCCTGATCGGCCTGACCATCCACATGTTCACTGCTCTATTCGTCACGCGAACCCTGATGATGTGGGCCATCCGCATAGGCATCATCCGGGCCATCGACGATCACTCCATCGGCGAATATATCCGGGAAATCTTCACCTTCACCTGGCTCCGCAGCGGACATTTCCCGTTCATGCGGGTCATCACCGTCACGAATATCGATTGGATCGGAAAACGCTACATTTTCTGGACGATCTCTTCCGTCCTGGTCGCGGCAGGAATCGTGGTCTTCATCATTCGCGGCGAAGACCGCTACGACATCGAGTTCCGAGGCGGCACGCAGGTGACCTTCGCACTCAAACAACTCCCTGCGGGAAGCACGTATCTCGATCTGGCGGATGTACGCAAGCGAATCTACTCGCTTGCCGATTACGTCGACCCGGAAACAAACAAAAAATTCCTGACGGATCTGGGGCAGGCCCGCGTGTACGGCGTGGGCGGTGCGGATAAACACACCTTCGAAATGCAGACCACGGTCAAGAATCCGGAAGGACAGGGGGATTTTGTCAAAAAGAAACTCCTGGAGCCTCTGGCAAACAAGTTCAAGGATGTTCTCAAATCCATGCAGCGGGTAACCGCGGACGGTTTCGAGTTAAATGAGGACGGTCGCGGCTACAAGTACACCGACAAACAGATCAACGACCTCATCGACGTGCTGCAGATTGTCCGCCCGATCACGGCTCCGACGCTGGACCAGGTCTTTGCCAAAACCAAATTCGAAGGCCTCCCGGCTCGCGATGTGAGCGATCAGGCCAAGGGCGTCGCGATCCTGCTGAACAACATCAATCCGCCTCTGACCGCCAGCGATCTGGAGGCACGTATCAAACAAACCCGCGGCAGTGAGGACCCGGATATCAAAAAAATCCCCAACCGCAATTCCCGGGTGATTCCGCTGATCGCGGTAGGTCCGGACGGCAAGCCGGTGGAGGCGACGGAAAATGACGATCGGCCCCTGACTCGCGCGGTGGTGGTGAGCGTCGACGAAGCTCATCGCTACGTGGAAAGTGCCGAGACGGATTGGCGGCTCAAAGTCGCGGCTACCGAATGGACCATCATGCAGGGTGCTCTTGCTCGAGAATCGCTCTTTCAGGGCGTCACGACGTTTGACGCCGTGCTGGCCAACAAGGCCAAAACCGACGCGGTCACCGCTATCGTCCTCTCCCTGATGCTCATCGTGGTCTACGTCTGGATCCGTTTCGGCGGCATTCGCTACGGCATCGGCGCCATCGTCTCCCTGATGCACAACGCCATTCTGGCCGTCGCCGCGACCGTGGCTGCTAAATACCTCGCGGAAACTCGACTCGGACATTTCCTCCTCCTCGAAGATTTCAAAATCAATCTCACCATGATCGCCGCCTACCTCACCGTCATCGGCTACTCCGTCAACGATACGATCGTGATCTTCGACCGCGTCCGCGAACTCCGCGGCAAATCACAGGCGCCGCTCTCCGCCAAACTCATCAACGAAGCCATCAACAAATGCTTCGGACGAACCGTCTGGACGACCTTCACCGTCTTCATCGTCGTGCTGATCATGTACATCTGGGGCGGCACCGGCATCCGCGGCTTCGCCTACGCCATGCTCATCGGCGTGCTCGGCGGTGCGTACTCGACTTTAGCAATCGCCAGTCCGATGCTGCTGGCAGCATCCTCATCAGCGGACAAAGCCAACGCCAACAAGCCGCAGACCAAAAACCCATTCTTGCGATCAACAACGGACCCACGATAGTTCATGAGTTATTTAGAGCATTTTTCATGTGGTCGAGGCGTGATGACATGCGCAGGAAGCGAGAGCCAAAGCCCCGCATTGCCATGCGGGGCTCCAAAACGCTACGGGCGAGTAAAAAATGCTCTAGCCGGCATGCTTGCATGCCGCTGGGAGTGGGCTGCGTAACACGAACGCAAGTAGCGACCCCGCTTCGCGGGGTGGCTCATGCGTGAATCAGCAGAGGAATATCGCTCGGCAGATTGTCCGCCACGTTCGTAATAACATCGCCCTGCAACGCACGAAGCAGCGCCCCCTTGCGGGAAACCCCCATCAGCAGTGCCCGCACATTGTAAGTCGCGGCGAAATCCAAAATCGTGTAGGGAATGTCCGGAGATACCGCGTAAATCGGAATGATCGGCACTCCCGCTTTCCTGGCAATATCAGCGGCGACACCGAAAACCTCACGCGCCGAACGATCCTCTTCCAGCGACGGCGGCTTGACCGGGCCGGTGAAACGGACGTTAAGCTGACGCACAAAGAGCACGAACAGGATGCCCTTGATATCCGCGGCGTAGGAAGCAGCGAATTCCAGCAGCGGCTTTCCGCCGCGAGTGGCAACCATCAGGTGCGGACGATTCATATCCAGTTCCTGCGCTGGCGTGCCGGTGAGCTGGTCGGCGTGCGGAATTTCCACGGCCGCAGGCGGGGTCGGGGCGACAGGAGCGGGTTTGAAAACACGGATGCCGGCCTTGCGGTAATAGCTGATGGCCGTGGTCGTACCGGAACTGACAAACACCAGCAGAACCGCAAGGGCGGCCATAATCAGGATCAATGCGGCATCAGGTGAATGAATCAGCGGCAAAAATGTGGCAAAATCAGCGGCGACGGCGTTGCGATAAATCGCCAGAAAAACGCCTACGACTATGAGCAACATGGACGAGCAGGTCAGCGCGTTAGCCTTGCCGAGGATAGAGAGCTTGGGATATGTCTTCGTGGCAAATCGCATCGAGAGTCCGCCCACGAGAATGGAGAGGGCGAAAGCCAGCGCGTGTGGCTTGTCCCACGCTAGCGTGAGCTCGATGGCCGCCATCACCAACGCCAGAAAACCCATCGCATAACGCTCCCAACGTTTGATAGGCATTTCCCTGTTCGCGCAGCAGGAGCCTAAATTGATACCGATGGCGCCCACCACGCCGATGGCATAAAGATCGCCCAGCGCCTCCAGATTCTGGAACATGCACAGGATCAGGACCGGCAGAAGAACCGCGGAAATCAACGCCAGCCACGGCACGCCAAAGGCGTTGAGCTTCGTGAAAAAGTGCGGCAATTCCGTGTCGCGCGACATCACATATTGAATAGAAATCATTCCGCCAACGGCTGTATTCACCGCGGAAAAAAGCAGAAACGCAAAAACAAAACCGCACAACGCAGAGAATCCCAACTTGATCCCGCCGATCTGCCAGGCAGGCAGATGAGGATCGACGAAATCACTGGCAACAACGCGAAGGACCTTGTTCTTGATGTCCTCATCGCGCTGGACCACTTCCGGCGGAGGCAGCAGAGCAGCAACGGTTGCGCGACCGGCCTCTGTCTGCTTCCACTGCGGATTCTGTTCCTGATACGTCGCGACACGCTGCTGGTAATCCGCAGCTGGCTCGCTGCCGGTGCCGGCCAGGGCGCACATCGCCACCGCAAAAAGAAGATTGAAAACAATCACCTCCACCAGCACCGGCCAAACAGCCTTGCGAGCAGTCCTGTCAACTGGCGGCACCATGATCCCGGTCATGTTGGCGATCGCCTCGACCCCGGAAAGGGCCAGCACGACTTTCACGAAGTTATTCCACTTATGCGCGGCGGTGCCGGGAATATGAGCCAATGGCACGATGTTGCGCCATCCCTCCGGAAGATGCGGAATACAAAAACCCGCGATGATCAGCGTAAGCACGAGCGTGACTGCTGTCACAACGATCGCAAAAGCGCCTGCCCGACGAGGCCCAATATAATTCATGGCACCAACGAAAACGATGACGATCATCGCCCCGATCGGAACGACGGCAAAAGAGACTCCCCCTCCCACCATGTAATGCATGCCGGTGAGGGCGGAAATGGACGCTGTGACGATGTAGTCGGCAAACAGCAGCAGCGCCCCGATGACCGCCAGATTCCGCGAAGCATGCCGTGCCGCCGAATAGACCCCTCCACCATCAGGATAGCAGCGGCAAACGATGGTATAAGCCCACCCGACGGAAGCGACCATCAGCCCCACGCCAAGCACATACCAGAAGGAAGCATGAACGGCATAAAAAAACGCCAGCCCGAGCACGTAAAACCGGCTGGTGCCCAAATCGCCGTAAAGTATAGGCCCGGCATGATACCACTTGAGTTCGCGCGGACGTTCGGTATGGGTAACGAGCATGTGATCCAAACACAGCACAAAGAAGCCAGAAGTTTTGAATAAGCCACAAGCTCGAAGTCTTCTGACTTCTAGCTTCTAGCTTCTGGCTTTTGGCTTCTTCGCGCCCTGTTTCCTTTCAGCGTTCGCCTGCGAGGTTAGCTGACGGGCTCGGATGCGCTGTTCTCCGTTCGCGAAGCTCTCCGCGAATTCGCCCCTGGCGACGGACACCACTCCGCCGCCTGTAATGACGGCAACTGGCCGCCATTTGGGTTCCCCGCTGCCGCCCTCTGCGGCGACATTCGGCTCTTCTCAGCGAATACTAAACACTACGGTACCCGATAGACGACGGAAATCAAACTTCGCTACCCCGACCGTTAATGGGTGCGTCACACAAAATGCAAAACAAAGTAGCGACCCTGCTTTGCGGGGTGCCGGAATGGCACAGTAAAAAAAGAAAAAATGTCGGTTTTTCTTCGCAAGTGTACACTAGCCAGTGAGTGGCATTGGTCATGGAAATTGCAAAAGGAGCATTAGCGATGATAAGGATGGCAATAACAAAAACGATTGCAGCAGCTCTGGCGACGATCATCGTGACCACAGCCGTAACAGTTCCCTTGCTTCCAAAAGCTCAAGGAGAACCACTGGCTGCGAGCACACAACCGGCCGCTCCGGTGACACGGGTCACGGGGACTGTCAAAGATGCCGAGACCGGCAAGGCAATTGAGAAATTTCGGGTGATGCCTGGGTCGCCGGGGTCAGCGAATGTGATACGGCACATCTCTTATTGGGACGCGAAAGAGTGTGAAAGAGGCCATTGAGAAGGAACTCAAAAAATGATGCCCCACATCCGTCAGCTCCCAGCTCTGGCGGGGGTGCGTCCGGGAAAGACGGTGGCTGACGGACGCCTTCGTCAATTGAAGAGGAAGTGCGCAATATCACCGTCGTGCATGACGTAGTTTTTTCCTTCCGCCCGCATTTTTTTAGCCGCCTTGACAGCAGATTCAGATTTGTACTCAATCAGATCCTTAATATTGTAAATCTCAGCACGAATAAACCCTTTTTCAAAATCGCTGTGGATGACACCGGCAGCCTGCGGAGCAGTAGCGCCAATGGGAATGGTCCATGCCCGAATTTCCTTCGGACCGGCGGTAAAGAAAGACTGTTGGCCCAGGAGCCGGTAAGCTTCGTGGGCGAGCGTGGCGAGGGCAGGCTCGGTAAGGCCGTAATCGTGGAGCATCGCGGTACGATCGTCCGGTGGCAGTTCCATGAGTTCAGCTTCAAGCTTGCCGCAGACCGCAACGACACCGGCTCCTTCCTTGAGAGCCTTCTCGCGGATTTTCTCGACCACAGGGCCTTTGCCGGTGGGATCGGATTCGTCGACGTTCGCAACGTAGAGCACTTTTTTCACCGTCATGAGCCCGAGTGGCTTGATGAGCTTCTGCTCCTCAGGCTTCAACCCCATCGCACGGACAGGCACGCCCCTTTGAAGATTGGCTATCATGTTTTCGATAACGGGGATGGTCGCAATGGCAATCTTGTCGTTCGCACGCGCAAGCTTACGCTGCTTGTCGATATTTTTTTCGACAGTTTCCAGATCAGCGAAGATCAGTTCCGTATCAACGGTATCGATATCGCGGAGCGGATCGACGCCGTTTTCAGCGCCGGCAGCTTCGAAGCAGCGAACGACATGCAAAATCGCATCGACTTCGCGGATGTGCGAAAGAAACTTATTTCCCAATCCTTCCCCTTTGGAGGCCCCCTGAGCGATCCCGGCAATATCCACAACACGAAGAAGTGCATAAACAATTTTTTCAGTAGCGACGAAGGCGTGTATCTGCTCAAGGCGTGCATCCGGAACAGCCACAACGCCAACATTCGGCACAGTCGTAGCAAATGAATTCGCCGCCAGATTAGTCAAAACGTTAAAGATCGTGGTTTTCCCGACGTACGGCAGACCGACAATACCAACTTCCATGAAGACCTCTTTCGACCTGAAAAGCGAAACAATTCGAACTGCAATCGTAAGAGTGTGGTAACGATAACGCAAACCCCCGGCAGAGTCAGGGACTAACGAGTAGCGACCCCGCTTTGCGGGGTGGAGCCCCGCATGGCAATGTGTCATATTGAAAACATCTATTTAACGTGAGTTCGACGTAAGAGCACCAAGGGAAATGCAAAACAGATCCATAAGCGCAAGCTTACCGTCGGAACCGATGCCCTCTCGCGGCTTCGCCGCGACTGCGCAATCTTACGATTGCGGCTCTGTTTTGCATTTCCCTTGGTGCTCTTACGTCGAACTCACGTTATTTAGCCGGCATGCTTGCATGCCGCTCGACCACCGCTCTCGCACCAGGTCCCCGAAAACGCTTGCGGCGTCGCGGACTACGCATCTTTTCAACACAGCACATGGTAATGCGGGGCTTTGGCGGACAATAGAGAGTTTAGCCGTTGATCGCAGATCAACGCTCGCCCGCCTTGGATGCGATATGCGATAGGTCCGAGTAAGGGTGTTTGACAGGGGGAGGAGGTATTCCTAGTATTTGACCATTCGCCGGGCCGAAGGTCTCGGCGGTGGGAATGTGATTTCAGGAGTGGATATACGATGGCCAGTCAAAATGTGGTTCAGGTGACGGATTCGACTTTTGATATGGAAGTGCTCAAAAGCAAGCAGCCGGTATTGGTGGATTTTTGGGCGGATTGGTGCGGGCCGTGCAAAATGCTGGCCCCAACGATTGATGAGATTGCCCAGGAGTACAAAGGCCGGGCGAAGGTGGCAAAGGTGGACACCGACAACAACCGGAACTCCGCGATGAAATTCAGCATCAGCGCCCTTCCGACGGTGCTCCTGTTCCACAAAGGGCAGGTTGTCAAAAAATGGGTGGGATTGCAACCAAAAAAGGGATTCAAGGAAGCACTCGACGCCCTGCTGGGCGGAAAATAGCCTTGCGTGGAAACGCAAGGCTTCACGTATCCTGCGCGTCTCACGCATACGTTCTATGAGGGGGGGCAGGGTCTCTGGTGTCCTCACCTTGCGATTCCTCGCAAGGCTATATTGACGCCTTCAGGCAATAGTGGTACATACAAGGGGTGCAGTATCGACACACACAAAGGAGTGGCTGTGGTGAATTCCAATCGCGAAGAGAACAAGCGGACGGTGCGAGTACTGGTGGCGCAACTGATGGCGGGGGCTTGCCTGGTCACGGCGCTAACGCTCAGTGGTTGCGATTCCGCAACATCGGAAGCAAACAAGAAAGCGCAAAAGCAAGCCAACGAGGCCGCGCGAATCGCAGGCTCAGCAGGAGACCTCCGGCCTACCGATAAGTTCGCCAACGATCTGGCTGGCAAAGACAAAGCTGAGCAGGACAGGATCGGCAAAGAAGCGGCCGACGCCATCAAGGCCGACGACAAAAACGCCAAGGGCGTCTGGAAAACCTACCTGGAGCAGCGTACAGCGGCTGAGGACTTAAAAATAAGCCTGGACAAAGTCAACGAAGCGGTCAAGACGCCAGAATTGGCGGATTCCGGATTAAAGGCCGCGTTGCAGGCGCAGGTGGGAATGACCGCTGCGGCACAGACGCAGGTAAAACTGCAGGAGATGGAAACCAAGTTCACGCAACTGGTGCAGAAAGTCATCGACATGCAGACATCAGCATCGTACCTGGAAGACCTGGGGAACGAGGCGGTCGTGCTGGAGAAGCGGGCTCAGTTGGGAACGCCGCCGGGAACTGTGAAAGTGACGGTCGAGGATGCCAAAGCCCAGGTGGCGAAGGCCCAGGCCGCCGTGACCGATTTGCAAAATCAGATCACGACGAAGGAGCAACGTGCGTTGCAGGTATACGCGGAGACGGATGCAGCGATGGCGGCAGCGGACAACATGCCGGGTCTGCAGGCGATCGAACATGCCAAAAAAGCGGTCGAAGCGCGGAAGGAAGCGGACAATCTGCGAGCGGAAGTGTTGAACTTGCAGCCGCAGTTGAGCCAGGCGAAACTGGACCTGGCGGTCTCGCAAATTCGCCAATCGCAGGCAGAGGCGGAGGTAGAGGGCAATACAACAGCGGCGGAGCGGAGCAAGGCCGCCTCGCAGATCGCCGCGGATCACGCTGCGGCAATGCGAAAAAACGTGCAGGAACTGATGAAGGATAAGGGCGGACTCGAAGAGATGGCCGCGGACTTTACCAAGATGGCCGAAGAGTTAAAGAAGCAGGCCAACGAAGCGGTTGCGTCGGGCAGCGCGGCGGCAACGGCGTACAAAGCTGCGCAGCAGGCATGGAGCGCTCAGCAGACCGAAATCCTGAAATTGAAAGAAGACCCCAAAATGGACGCGGTGGTGAGGGCCTGGAGCAGCCGTGATATGTACCAGCTTCTGCAATTGGCCGAAGCGACGGCAAAAGAACAGGTCGGACGCGCCTATCTGCTGCAAGTCCTCGCGGAGCGATATCGCGGAATGGCCAACATCGCAATGGCGACCGCTCAAAAGGCGGCCGGGATCAGCACAGAGACCGCGGCCACGGCGCCCGACGAAAGCAATCTGGCCGCCAAAGCGAAGGGCGAATTTATGGAAGCCAATCGCATCGTGGACAGCGTCGTACCGCCGGGTACTTCCAGCGGTGACAGCGCTACAGGCCCGGCTCGCGCCATGAAATGGCTCGGATTCACACTCAAAGCCGTCGGATCCCACGGCATCTATACTCTCTCCGACGGCAAGGACCAGGACGCCCTGAAGGCCGCACAGGACGCCGCCAAAAAAGCCAAAGAACTCAATCCCTTCCTGAAATTTGGAATGACAGCAACGGCAGGATAAAAATTCGAAACTCGAAATTCGAGTTTCGAGTTTTTCTTACTTCACCAATTCCATCACAACGCTCTTCATCACCGGCGTACTCTCGCACTTGATCTTGTACGTCTCGCTTGGCGAATTCGCAATGTGCACATCCTTCTTCTCCAGTCCGCCTTCCTCCCACACGTACGTCACCTGCACCGGCCTGAAGCCGCCCGCCGGTTCCTTGTAATCCGCGTCAATCCGCGCATTGCACAGCGTCGTCGTCGAATGCCCGGTGGCTCGATAGCGTACCAGTGCCGCCCGCGTTCCCGCCGGCACATCCGACGCCATCGCATAACGTGAAACGAACTTCCGCTTCTCCTGCCACAGATCCTCTTTTGTCGGCTGATCGATTGTTTTCCATGTCTTGCCATCGTCGAACGAGACGTCAATCACGAACATGGAGTCAGTTCCCTGCGAGATGAAATAATTTGACGCCCGGATTCTCGCGATATCGCCCGGCGTTTTCACCGGGAACGTCACGCTCCCCTTGCCTTCCGAGCTCGGCATTTTATTCAGGTCAAACTCCTCCACCTGTGGATGAAAATCGGCGTACCGCAGTTGCTTGCCCGCATCGCTCGCCGGCAAATCCATCGCACCTTCAATCGTGATCGTCCCTTCCGGCGCACCGACCCCAAACGTGATCGTATTTTCCCCCTGCGCCAGCGCCGGCAACGCCCGCTGCGAATGCTGGATGTCATTGACAATCTTCAGCGAAGTGAGTCCCGTCTCCGACTTCGCAGCTTGTCGCATCACGAATCGGAGAATGTACGAATATCGCCGCATCACATACGGCTTTAAATCTATTTTCTGCTCGCCTGCTTTCAGCAACCCGATCTCTTTCCAGTCCAGACCGTTGTTATCCGAGATGAGCAGCTTGATCTCTCCGCCGTTACCGATCTGCGCGTTCACCTGCATCTGACCGCCCAGAAGCACGTAACTCGACGGCATTCGAATATCCAGCATCCCTGGCTCCACCACCTTCGCTCGTGCCCACGCGCCTCCTCCTCCGCTATCCACGCATTCCGCCTGCATTGCTCCGCGGAGAAAATCCTCCCAACTTGCCAGCGGCACATCGTATTCAATCGTCCCATTGCCGATCCGCCCCGGCGACAAATCTCCCCACGTCGGCGAATGCCGGAACGACCCCTGCCCAACCTTCGCATTAAGCGACCCCGGCACCCCGCCGCTCCCATCCATATTCACATGCAGACCTTTATTGAACCAGTTGCGAGTGAGTTTTTCGCCCGGTCGCAGTTGGATGTTCACCTCGTAGCCCATCGAGTAGCACGACTCCCACTGGTTGTCGATTTTCGCAAACTGATGCATCGTATCGCCCCACGCGAACTCCGCGCACGGCAGCCAGCCGCTTGGCATGTAAAATGGATTCCGACTCAAAATCTCCGGCCCCTCTTTCCTCCAATCATGCGAATTCATCCATTTGTACCGCTCCTGCTTCTTCGCCAGGCCCGTGGGGAAGTCCGGATGCTCCTTCAGCCACGCACTCACCGCGTCCACGATTTCCTGCAATGACGCGATCGATCCGTCCGCTTTCGGAAAATATTCGATCAAATCCGCGTCGAACATGTGCCACGAGTTGTCGTAAAACAGTTCCGAAATGGTGTGATTGTTGATCGTCGCGTTGCGGGCTCTCAGTCCCGCGTATCGCGCCAGGCACGCCATGTTCGCCGCGCTGATGGAGCACATCGTGTAGCCGTAGACGTTGAAGAGCTTGATCGGGTCCAGCACGGCATTTTCGCGTTGCAAAAACTCCTGCGGCGGCGAATCCGCCTGCTGAAACATCACATTCGTCTTGAACACCGCCAACGCCATCTCCGCGTCGCTCATCCCTTCCTTGATAAAACTCTTCTTCCACGCCTCCAGGCTCGAGACATCTTGCACCTTGTCGGAAACGACGCTGATACGGCTCACCACGCCGGGCTTATCCGCCGCCAGCGCAATACCACTCAGCGCCATCGCCACGGAAACCGACAACACCCACGCCAAACGATTTTTCATCATGAGTCATCGCTCCAATACTTTGTTCGCAAACGTCGTCTTTTTCCCTTTGATTTCGATTGAGCCGCCGACCTTGTCGGTTAGGAACGTCACTTTCGTTTTCCCAATCGTCACGACCACTTTTCCTTTCTTCACTTCCGCTTTCGCCTCCGGCACGTTTTCCACGCCCGCGTCCGTCGCCGTCAACACATGCAAGAACACATCCTCCTTCGCCGCCTTGACCGGCGAAATTTCAATCCGGCACTCCGCCGCAGGACCATACGTCGACTCCGGCGGACAATCCTGCCCCTCCACCCCATACTTGTACAAATCCGCACCCTGATTCAGCTTCACCTCCACCTCCGCCGGCAAAACCGACTGCACGTGCAACCGCCCTTTCCCATGCGTGACCACCAGTTTCTTCCCGTCGCCCGTCGGCTCCTTCGCCGCCTGCAGCAACCACGTCTTCTTGAACGACGCGTCCTTCGATTTCACCCGATCGAAAATCACAAACGTCCCCGGCCGAATGAACACGATCTGCCGCGTGAACGTCTCGAGCTTCTTAGGCGAATACGCTCGCGTGCAATCTCCCGCTGTGTACATAAACGTTCCCGCATCCTGGAACGCCAGCAGCTCAGCGATGTCACCCAGTTCCGGATGTCGCCGCCAGGCGTCCATATCCATCGGTTCGCCGTTATGCCGATAGCTCGTTCCCGGCCACGGATACGATTGCCCACCATCATTAAACGTCGGCCCCGCATACCCGCGCATAAACGACCACGTTTCATTCGGATCATGTATCAGCATGCTGTTATGCGAAATCGTCCGATTGTAGTAGTTGCAGTCGTGATGATCGCCGTACCCGGCGTAATGGCCACCCTCTGTTGCCAACTCTTCATGTTTGAAGATAAAGAAGTGTCCGACGTCGATGTGCTGATGTGCCGTGAAACGCTTGCCGCACTTGAAGAAAAAGTACGTCGCGTCCTCATCCCACGAGCTGCGTGCATACACATACCCCGGCCCTTTGCTCGCATGCGACAACTTGAATTTTTTCAAATTCCCTTTCTTGATCTTCGGATCGAACCACAACAGTTCCCGATAAGCGTTCTCATCCGCCCCCACGTGTGGCGTCAATTCCAGAAACGCTTTGATCGCCTGGTGCGCCGGATCATTCTTGTATATTCCCACCAACATATTGTTGGATGTCAGGATCGCATCCCGTTCCACTTTGAAGAATCGCCCGCGTCCATCGCCGACGCAGATCATCCGGCGTGAGCCTCGCTCCCGGATCGTCGGATACTGCTCGAACGCCGACGCAATCGCTCGCTGCCCGTAAAACCCCGGCGCCTCCGCCAGCCAGTCCGCCCCCGTGCACCGCTTCATCGCCTCGCACGCCAGCAGCCAGTGGTACATATAATAATTCACATAAAACCCCTCCGCATACCCGCCGCCATCGCCCGCCGCACGCAACGCATCCGCCGCCACGTATCGGAACTCGCGATCGATCTGATACAACAGCAGCATCTCCTGCTGCGATTCCCCCATCAACGCCAACGTCCCCAGCACAAACCCCCAATTCTTGTACCCCCACCATCCGTCGTGGAACGGCGAAAGTTCCTGATCCACATTCTTATCTCGACATTCGAACATATACGCCTCAAACCGCTTCTTCTCCTCCGCTGTCCAATGCTCGTTGCACAGGTCGTATCCGATCGCCGCGTTCCCCACATCCGCTCCAAACGGAACATGTCCCACCCGCACCGGCTGATTGATAAAATGTTCGAAAACAAAATCCACCACCTTCCGCCCCATGACCGCGTCCTCTTCGATCGCCGCCACCAGCGCCATCGAGAACAGTTTCGATTCCACGCTCACCTGCGCCCCGAAATCCCCCGTCGCATCCGCCGGGTGCGGCGGCTTGGTCAGTTCGCGGTTTGCTATCTCTTTCGTCCGCCGATACGCCTCCGGACGCTCCTTCGCCAGACCCTGCAAATAAGCCCGCGACCCAAACAACCGCGGATGCTCTTTCGTCACCTGCCTCGTCGCCAGCGGCGAAAAAACAGTATTGACTCTGTTAGGCGAAGGAACAAAATCCGTAATCCCAGCGAATTCCATAAATGCTCCAATCCTGCAAAAAGACCGAAATGATAGTACAAACGATAAAGCGCAACTCCTCTTCTCGCAACTTTCTCGGATGTGTCGGGTGTGGCCATTTTTTATGGCCAATCAGACGATTGCCCCGGGAAATCAGAGCCGCGACCGTCAGGGAGCGACAGGCGTTATTTCCGCATTGTCGCACGGATCGCTCCCTGACGGTCGCGGCTCTGATCGCCCTGATTTGCCATAAAAAATGGCCACACCCGATGTGCCCGTTTTTCCAAAAGATGCCTTTCCCTGCGTAAAATTCGTAAAATTCGTTCAATTCGTAAAATTTGTGTGGGGGGGGGAGGAGGTTTGTGGCTCCCGTCATCGCATGGAAAGGATCCCTCCACGAATTTTACGAATTGAACGAATTTTACGACACTTGGTCATCCCGTATAATCGCCGCATCCTTACGGAGACTCTCGTGTCCGCCAAAATCCCTTGCAGTCCGACGTTCGAAGAATTCCGCATCCTCGTGCGCCAAACCACCCTCCAGCCCGGCAAAACGCACATCGTCATCCCCGTCTTCCGCACACTCTTAGCCGACCATCTCACCCCCGTCACCGCCTACGAACGCCTCTCCCGTCGCCACGACGCCCAACACGCCTTCCTTCTCGAATCCGTCGTCGGCGGTGAACGCATCGCACGCTATTCCTTCCTCGCCAGCAGTCCCAGTACCATCATCAAAGCCACCGGCAACAAAGTCACCATCCACCACATAGCCCCGGCTTTAGCCGGGATTGACTCCCACATCATCAAAGACTCCCCCGATCCCCTCAAGGAACTCGAAAACCTCCTCGCTCCCATCCAGAGCGTTAAGCTTCCCAATCTCCCCTCCTTCGTCGGCGGCGCCGTCGGATACGCCGGCTACGACACCGTCCGCTACCTCGAACCCGAAAAACTCACTCACATTCCCTCCGACGATCGCCACCTCCCCGACCTCCTCTTCGGCATCTACGACGAAATCGTCATCTTCGATCACGTCCAAAAAACCATCCTCATCGTCGCCAACGCCATCATCCCAAATCACCAAATCACCAACTCGCCAGATCACCAGATCACTCTTCAATCCATTTACAACTCTGCAATCGATCGCATTAACGCTCTCATCGCCGACCTTCAATCCTCCTTCACTTTCGAGCTCGGCACCATCGACCTCTCCCGCGAAATCCGCCCAACCTCCACCGCCAACATGACACAGCAGGACTACGAATCCGCCGTTACCGCCGCCAAGGAATACATTAAGTCCGGCGACATTTTCCAGGTCGTCCTCTCCCAACGCCTACAAGCCACCACCACCGCCCGCCCCTTCGACATCTACCGCGCCCTGCGAGTCATCAACCCCAGCCCGTTCATGTTCTATGTTTCCAGCCCGGAGTGCGCCCTCGTCGGGTCATCACCGGAAATCATGTGCCGCGTCCTCGATGGCGTGATTACCAACCGCCCCCTCGCCGGCACCCGTCGCCGCGGCAAAAACGGCGCCGAAGACAAAGTCCTCGAATCCGAACTCCTCGCAGACCCCAAAGAACGTGCCGAGCACATCATGCTCGTAGACCTCGGCCGCAACGACGTCGGCCGCGCCGCTGAACGCGGCTCCGTCACTCTCTCCGACACCATGACCGTCGAACGCTACTCACACGTCATGCACATCGTCTCCAACGTCACCGGCAAACTCGCCCCCGACAAAACCGTCTTCGACGCCCTCCGCCTTTCCCTCCCCGTCGGCACCGTCTCGGGCGCCCCGAAGATCCGCGCCATGCAAATCATCGACGAACTCGAGCCCACCAAGCGCGGCCCCTACGCCGGAGCCATTGGATACATCGACTACAACAACAACATGGACACCTGCATCGCCCTCCGCACCATGATCATCACTCCCTCCCCTTCCCCCCCTCATATAGCCCCGGCTTCAGCCGGGAAAACTGAGGGAGAACCTCATTCATGGACTGTCTACGTCCAATCCGGCGCCGGTATCGTCGCCGACTCCATCCCCGCCGCCGAACACCAAGAATGTATCAGCAAAGCCTCCGCCCTCCTCAAAGCCGTCGCCCTCGCCGAACAGGGCCTGTCCTAGCCTTGCGTGGAAACGCAAGGCTGCGAACGCCAGGACTCCCATGAAACGTACGTACGAGACGGAGTGTGTGGCACGAAATGCAAAACAAAGTAGCGCCCCCGCTTGGCGGGGTGTTTTTGGTCATTCGAACATTCGAACATTCGAATTTGATTCGTCATTCGTCATTCGTCATTCGAATTTTTTTCTGACCTTGTGCCTTCTTCCCGCGTCCCATAGGATGCACTCATGACGATTTCTTCTCCCAAAACCATCCACTTCATCGCCGGCATGCCCCGCTCCGGCTCCACGCTCCTCTGCAACATCCTCGCCCAAAACCCGCGTTTCCAGGTCACCTCCACCAGCGGCATCCTCGAAACCCTCTTCGTCCTCCGCAAAAGCTGGAACGATATCGTCGAATTCAAAGGCCTCAATAACTCCCCCGACAAAATCAACGTCCTCCGCGCCATGCTCGAAGGCTACTTCGCGGATTCCCCCAAGCCGGTCATTTTCGACAAAAGTCGCTCCTGGCTCGCACATCTCGAACTTGCAGAAACGCTCATTCAACGCAAAGCCAAGGTTCTCGTCTGCGTCCGAGACCTCCGCGAGATTCTTTCCAGTTTCGAAAAGCTCTGGCGAAACAGCCGCGCCACCGGCCCCACGCCTCATGAACAGCAATTCTACCGCGAATTCCAGACCATCGAAGGACGCTGTAACGTGCTCATGCGTGAAGACCAGGTCGTCGGCATCGCCTACAACCGCATCCGCGACGCTCTCCTTCGTGGCTTCCGCGACCGCATGCACTTCATCCCCTTCGAAAAACTCACCGCCAGCCCCGCTCAAACCTTCGCCGGCATCTACCAATTCCTCGGCGAAGAACCCTTCTCCCACAACTTCAACCACGTCGAACAAGTCACCACCGAAGACGACTCTTTCTACAATCTCAAAGGCCTCCACGACATCCGCCCGAAGGTCGAACCCGCGCCGATTCAGCACCCCAAAATCCTCGCCGCCGCCGCCAACAAATGGAAAGGCCCCTATGTCTGGGATCCCTGCTTGTAATATTTCGATTTTGAGTTCCTATTAACTACTAACTACTAACTAATGATGAAAACCATTCACTTCCTCTGCGGCATGCCCTTCTCCGGCAACACGCTTCTTGCCTCCATTCTCCAGCAGAACCCGCGTTTCGAAGCCGCCATGCCCGGCGGTATTCTCGATGCGATTTACATTCTCACCAAAGCTTGGCCGCAAATCCCGGAATTCCAAACCTCCCCCAACGAGCCCGGCAAAGCCAACGTCATGAAAAACATGCTCCAAGGCTACTACGCCAACTCCTCCCGTCCCATCGCATTCGACCGCTCCCGTTCTTGGATCGCGCACCTCGAAACCGCCGAACTCCTTATCGGTTGCGATGATCAGAGCCGCGACCGTAAGGGAGCGACTGGTGAAAAGACCAAAGCCAAAGTCATCGTCCCCGTCCGCGACCTCCGCGAAATCCTCGCCTCGTTCGAACTCCTCTGGCGCCAAAACGCTTCCTCCCATCAGTCCGGCATCGAGCAAAAACACTACATCGAAATGCAAACCGCCGAAGGACGCTGCGCCATCTGGCTACGCCCCGAGTATTCCGTCGGCCTGCCCTACTCCCGCATCGAAGACGCCGTCCACCGCGGATTCGCAGACCGTCTCCACTTCGTCCCCTACGAAAAGCTCACCACCGACCCTGAAAAAACCCTCGCCGACCTCTACCACTTCCTCGGCGAAGAACCCTTCAAACACGACTTCAAAAACATCCAGCAAGCCGGCCTCATCGACGACCCCGTCCTCGATTTCCCCGGCGTCCACCGCATCCGCCCCGCCCTCACCCCAGTCCCTCCCCGCGCCTCCCAAATCCTCGGCCCCGTCGCCGACCGCTACAAAGGCCCTTACGTCTGGAGCCCGAAGCCAGAAGCCAGTAGCCAGAAGGCGGAAAGTTCAAACTTCTAGCTTCTAGCTTCTAGCTTCTGGCTTCTTCACAGATACCGATCCAGCACCTGCTGCCACACGCCCATTTCTTTGCACAGAAACTCAATCCCATCCCGCACCGCTCCGTACCCGCCCGGATACTTCGTGACATACTTCGCCACCGCCCGTACCTCTTCCGAAGCATCCGCCACCGCAATCGGCACCGCCACCCGCCGCATCACCGGCAAGTCCGGCAGATCATCCCCCACATACGCAATCGCTGAATCACTAATCCCCAATTCCTCCTTCAACTGGTTATACACCTCCAGCTTATTCCCCACATTCTGATACACATGTTCAATCCCCAATTCCTCCGCACGATGGCTCACCACATCCGACTCCTTCCCCGTAATAATCGCCACCTCCTTCCCCAACCGCCGCCACAATACGATCCCCGCCCCATCCCGCACATGAAACCGTTTCAACTGCTGTCCCGCATCATCCCGAATAATCCCCCCATCCGTCAGCACCCCATCAACATCCAAAATCAGCAACTGAATATTCGCCAAACTCATATTAACTCCTCATATAGCCCCGGCTTTAGCCGGGATCAGCTTCCGTTTTCTGGCTATTTCCCACGTTGTTCAATCATGTTGTCAGGATTTTTCGAAGGTTCCATGTTGACAATGCACTACGGCATCTTTAGCGGCACAGTCGCGATAAACTCACCAAAATCGATCACTCGAACTTTCAGCGTGACCGTGACTTCTTTGGCCGCCTTGAGATCGATGTCAGCTGGTACTCCGCCGGAGTACTCGCAGAGACCACCTCAGCCATATTCCATTTTCCCGAGGAGTGTCGATTTGCCATCGACATTGAGATATACCTCCGGCAGATTCTCGGGGTCGTAACCAAGTTCATAGGTTTCGCCGGCCTGTCCCTTGATGTGGAGCGTCTGAGGCTTGATGTTGACTTTGCCATCAGCCATCGCCGCCTGGAATTCAAACACCTTGGGACCGCTCAGGACCAGGACCCGTTTCGCACCGGCTTCCACTTTCACTGCCGGCATCCCCTCCCCAGAGACAAACATCAACGAGTCTTCCGATTGCGAGCCTTGCGGCGGGATATTCATCGCCGCATTCAGAATCGTATAACTGCCCGGAATAACCGTTACCGACTCTCCCGCCTTGCCGTTAACCGTCACGTTAAGCTTCGCGTCTGAAGAAGTCATGATGATCTGCCCCGAACACTTCGGCGGCGCGATGACTTCGAGCCTTGTCGTGACGCCTCGGTAGGGGAGGACCGTCAATTCACTACCGTCCTTGGCAAGATGTTGAATTTCGAAAATACCATCGGCTGTACTAATGTATTTCGAGAGTGGCTGCGCGAAGTGGAGCTTCTTTTTCGAAATCCAGGCATAATCATTAAACCCCGTAAGCGAACCGACGACGATGCCATCTTCGCCGCTGGTGTAAAAGCCATCCAGGTTGGAATCGTAGAGTGCGATAGGGATTTTCGTTTTGCCAATCTTGCCGGTTTGGACTCCCACAGACCAGAATATCCCCGTCGTGGCAACTTTCTTTTTCTTGGTTTCTGGGTCGGTAGAGACATAGGTGCTGCCATCGCCCTTGAGCAGGTACTTTCGCCCATGGTCGAGCGTAAGTTCCAGGGGCTTTGTGTTCGCATCCAAGTTACGGGGGTTAAGCAAGTCGTAACTGAGTTCCTGCGTAGGTGTTTTGATCAGCAGCTTGGCGGGCACTGGCCCTGTGCGGACACCGTCGGGCATCTTGGCCGGTGCTTGGGCTTGCACGACGCATGCGATTCCTCCGAACGTAAATGTCTGCGTGGGATTCGCCTCAGTCAGGTGAAATTGCCCCGGAGGATCGTCGTCCCCCACCAACGGCGGCACGTACATGATATCCGCAGGAATCGCAGTCGTAACCAGCGAAACCTTCACCGAACCGCCAGCCCCGCAACCCCACAGCACCGCAACGATACCCATGACCATACCCAGAAGAACCATTCGCCTAAAGTGCGACATATTCAGAAACCTCCCACAGCAGCTTGATGTCCCACGATAGTAGCGCATGTTGGCAGTTCTCTGTCAAGATCAATTCCTGATCCCCCAAAGGGAGCCCCGCATGGTAATGCGGGGCTTTGCGTTAATCTCGCCAAATGGCACCGAAAACGCTTGCGGCGTCGCGAACCTCGCCTTTTCATGCGATCACGGGGCTCACAAATCTCGCCCCCTCCCTCCACGAATTTTACGAACTTTACGAATTGTACGAGTCAGAATGGTTTCCCCAAAAAAACGGCCACCCCCCTCCCTTTCACCAGTTTTACGCTACTATACCCCCATGCTCGGCCTCGCTCTTCTACTCCTCTTCAACCTCCTGGGCGTCGTCCTCCAGAAGTACGCACACGTTCCGCTGCCCTCCAACGTCATTGGCCTGCTCCTGTTGCTCCTTGCGCTTCATCTGAAAATCGTGCGTCTGCGATGGGTCGAAGACGCCGCCGGTTTCCTGCTCAAGCACATGATGCTGTTATTTGCTCCCGTCATCGTCAGCACTCTCGCCCTGACCGACCTCCTCGCCACCAATTGGCTCCCCATCCTCGCCACCATCTTACTTTCCACGCTCATCACCCTCCTCGCCACCGCACTGATCGCCAACCTCTTCACACAGGACCAAACCCCATGACCCTGTCACCCTGTCACCTTGTCACCTTGTCACCTTGTCCCCCCCTCTCCCTTGTCCCCCTGTCCCAGCTCACCGCCGAGCCCCTCTTCGGCCTCACGCTCACCCTGACCGCCTACGCCCTGGCGTTAGCGATCCATCACAAGTTTCGCTTCCTGCATCCGTTGCTGGTCACCTGTCTGCTGGTAATGGCCTTTCTACTGGTCGCCCGCGTACCGATCGACGACTACCAAACCGGCGGCAAGTTCCTCGAGTTCTTCCTCGGCCCCGCCACCGTCGCTTTAGCCGTCCCCCTCTACCGTCACGCCGCCGTCCTCCGCCGACATGCCGTGCAAATTGCCCTGACGATCCTCACCGGCTCTCTCATCGGCATCTTCTCCGCCGCCGTCATCGCACTCCTCTTCCACGCAACCCGTGACGTCATCCTCTCCGTCCTGGCCAAATGCTGCACCACGCCCATCGCCATCGAAGTCACCCGCGAACTCCACGGCAACGAAAGCCTCGCCGCCTCCATCGTCGTTCTCTCCGGCCTCACCGGCGCACTCCTCGGACCTCCACTACTCCGACTCCTCCACATCCGCAAACACTCCGCCATCGGCCTGGCCATCGGCGCCGCTTCCCACGGCATCGGCACCTCCTCCCTCCTCCGTCACAACGAACTCCAAGGCACCTACGCCGGCCTCGCCATGGCCCTCAACGGCATCCTCACCGCCGCACTCCTCACACCCGCCGCCCACCTCATCCAAAAACTGCTATAGCCTCGCGTGGCAACGCAAAGTAGCGACCCCGCTTTGCGGGGTGGAGCCCCGCATGGCAATGCGGGGCTTTTTGGGCCGGGTTATGCAGAATTGCAACTGAATTCTGGATGCCCCCGGCTATTTCCACAGAATTCTTTTTATATCGCACTTCAGGTAAAATCCGAACGTCCAACCGCCTCGCTTCAAAATCAGGAGGACCGACACATGTCACTATTTCCATCCGCTTATCGCGGCGGCAGCGACAGCAATGCGAACGCCGCTCGCGCCGCCAGCGAAGCCGCCGCCGCCGGCCGTAGTGCTCGCGAAGTGGAGGATCGTCTGGAGCGGCTCACTTTGATCTGCCGCGCCATGTGGGAACTACTCCGGGAAAAAGGCATCGCCGTGGAAGAAGAACTGATCGCGAAAATGGCCATCATCGACGCCGCCGACGGCGTCGCCGACGGCAAGCAAACCGAACAAATCCACAAGTGCCCCAAGTGCGGCCGCACTCTCCAACGCCGCGCCACCAAATGCCTCTACTGCAATGCCGAATACATGCCCACAAGTGTTTTCGAAACCATCTGAGCCCGATCGAAATAAGACCCCATCCGAATAACCCGTAGCGACCCCGCTTTGCGGGGTGCCGGAGGAGAAAACGGGGTAGCGTTGCTCTGTCTCAACCCTCCACCATTTGGCCATCAGAGCCGCGACTGTAAGGGAGCGACAGGCTTTATCTCCGCATTGTCGCACGGGTCGCTCCCTTACGGTCGCGGCTCTGATAGAGGATTGAGACAGAGCAGGGTAGCGTAATTATTTCGGCAGATACTTCGAAAAAATATTGATGTATTCGTTATCGAACCGAATCCGTTTGATATTATCGTAAGCGATCACGGTCGCTTCCGAATCCCACTGCCCCGCCGCATCGAAATTCAAAACCGCTACCGACCGCGCACTCAGCCCGGTGATTTTCCCCACCGCGAACGCCTCATCCGAAAATCCCGGCTCCGCCGTCTCGAAGAACTCCACCTGAATCAACTTCCGTTCCCGCCGGAAATAGTGAAACAGATCCGGCCAATCGTTCAGCGGCGGCAACTCCGGAATCCCAATCCGACTGACAAGTCCCTCCCCCTCAAAAATCTTTTCAACCATGCGTTCCGCCTTCTTCGAGCGGACCGCCCGAATCTCATAAATCGGCATGATCGAGTACCCCGCCAGGTGAAACTCGACAATTTCATGCATCAGCAGCATCTCTTCCGACACCGCTAGGGGAAACCCCAGAGACGTATCATACGGCGGATACTTCGGCGTAATGGTCACGGCACGTTTGAGGTCGACAAGTTCTTGGAATTTCAGGTATTTCATCATGACGCCGATTATATCGCCAAACCCGGTGACATTGAATCTGGTGATCTAGTGATTTGGTGATCTGGTGATTTGTGCTGTCGCATATGCGGGAATGCCTTTCAATTGCCAAATTAAAAATCACCAAATCACCAGATCGCCAAATCACCAGATTCTTCAAATCTCTTTCCCTCGCAATTTCTCCGCCCGTTTCTCCGCCGCCTTCATCTTCGCCTCATCGTTCATTTCTTCGTATAAATCGCGAAGATTCGCCACTGCTCCCGCCACATTTTCGTGAGTCGGCCCATACGTGACCTCCGCGATCCGCACCGCCTCGAGAAAATACTTCTCCGCCTCCTCATAATTTCCCCGGCCTTGTTCGATCATCCCAAGCACCATCAACTGATATTGCCGATCCGGATGATCCTTCCCGAAATATTTCTCCGTCACCGGCATTGCCCGGCGAATCTGTTCCTCCGCCGCCGCGTCATCATCATTCAGCTTCAGCGCCATCGCCAGATTCACACGCGACATCGCCGTCTCGGGATGCTCCTTGCCGTAGACTTTTTCGCTCATCTCCAGTGCCTTCCGCAGCGTATTGATCGCCATCTCCGCCACATTCTCCCCCTCTCCGTGATACAGCAAATGCATCCCGATATTGTTGAGCGATTCCTGGCTTTCATAAGACTCCTCGCCCGCCAGCAGCTTTCGCATCTGCCAGCTCTTGTACAGCATCAACCTCGCCTGCGTCACCCGTTTCGGACTTGGCATTTCCGCAGGCCCTGCCGCCTCTTCATACATCAGCCCAAGATTATTAATCAATTCCGCCAGCACCAGCGAATCGTCCTTCTGCCATTTCTGAATCAGGTCCCGTCCCCGCACGAAAGCCTTTTCCGCCCCGCGAGCGTCGCCCATCGCGTACTTCTGCCACCCTTTGTTAATCGCCAGCCGCGCCAGCAATATCCCCTGCTCCTTGTTGTTCTTGTCCAGCAGCGACTCCGCCCTCGCAATAATCGACTCCGCCTCACGGTACCTTGCCTGCCGCAGATAGACCGTCGCCAGATCATCCAACGGCGAAGCGATCTCCCACGCCTTCTCCCCTTTCTCCTTCTCAATTGCCGCAATCGCCTTCAAACACATCGTCTCCGCCTGCTTATACTTCGCCTCGCGATACAGCGTCGTCGCCGCCTCATGCGTATACGGCGGAACCAACTCCGGCTGCGAAGCCGCCACCATCGTCGTCGCCGCCGTTGCTCCTGTTGACCTCGTCCCCTGGCATCCCCACATCATGCCCACCACCACCAACACCGCCACCGAAACCCGTCGCATCATGCCAACCCTTTTATTCTTTTACCTTTTGACTTCCTTTTAACTTTTAACTTTATAACTTTTAACTTCAACCCTATTCCAGCACCAGATCATCCCGATGAATCACTTCATCATAGTACGTTTCCATTTTCAAGAGCGCCGCGAACTCCGACGTCTTGTGCCCTCGGATCACATCGACTTCTTCGCGATCATAATGCGTCAGCCCGCGCGCAATGGGCAGCCCCTCCTGCGTCGTGATCAGCACCGCATCGCCGCTCTCAAACTCCCCCGCCGCCGCCACAATTCCCGATGCCAGCAAACTCTTATTCGCCTTCAGCGCCTTTTCCGCCCCCGCATCCACCACCAGCGTCCCCTTCGTCCGCGCCGTCAACCCAATCCACCGCGAATGGCTCGACAATTTCCTCCCTGTCGGCATAATCAGCGTCCCCGTCGCCACACCCTCCAACAAATCCACAATCACCCCCGGCCGTTTCCCGTTCGCGATTACCACCGGCTTGCCCGCCTTCTTCACTGTTCCCGCCGCCATCAACTTCGACCCCATTCCCCCCGTCCCGCGATCCGACTTCCTCCCCTCATCCACATTTCCTGCCGCATCCTCCATATCCCGCACGATCGGCACCGTCTCCCCACGCCCATCCAACAACCCATCCACTACCGATAACAGCACCAGCAAATCCGCATCGAGCAAACTCGTTACCTGTGCCGCAATCAGATCGTTGTCGCCAAAGCGTATCTCCGCCACCGTCACCGAATCATTCTCATTAATGATCGGCACACAGCGCGAGCGATGCAGCGAATCAATACAATTCCGCAAATTCAAATACCGCTCTTTATCCTCAAAATCCCCACGCGTTATCAGCATCTGCCCCACATGCAACCCGTGCGGCTTGAATGCTGCCCCAAACAAATTCATCAAAATCGACTGTCCCACCGCCGCCGTCGCCTGGAGCATCGGCAAATCCTTCGGCCGCCTCGCCACCCCCAATTCCGCCATCCCCGCCCCGATCGCCCCCGACGACACCATCGTCACCTGAATCTTCCTTGCCACCAGTGCCGCCACCTGCTCCGCAAAATGCGCCAACAACGCCGCATCCACCCGTCCTTGCGGATCTGATAACGCATTGGTCCCGATTTTAATCACCACCGATCGCACGTTTGCCAGAACGCTCTTGCGATCCACCGTTTTCGAACTTGTCTGTATCGTGTTCATGATCTCTTAATTGGAACGCCAAATCTGTCGAAATACAACTTACTCTCCGTATTTAGCCGGCAGGCTTGCCTGCCGTTCATTGCTGGCACGAACGTTGTTCTCACCGTGGCACGGGCATCTCGCCCGTGTGTGTGGGTGGGGGGGGGCACAGGATGTCGGGCGAGCAACGCCGTTTCGGTTCGGCGACCCGACAGACTGACTGTTGCCAACGGGAGTCACATCATGGGCAAGGCCGCCATTGGTCTGATCATCGTCTGGCTCCTCCTCGGCCTCGCCGCCATCAGCGCCATCGTAGCCGTGCACTGAAAAAAGAAGCCAGAAGCCAGAAGTTTTGAATAAGCTGTAAACTTAAAACCTTCTGGCTTCTGGCTTCTGGTTTCTGGTTTCTGGCTTCTTCGCGATCACCCGCAAAATTTCCTCCACATAAGCCTCCGTCGATCCCTGTTTCGCCGCGATCACCTCCCGTGCCCGCCGCCCCATTTCCCCCGCCGCCGTCGGATTCGCCAACCACCCCTCCACCACCCGCATCAACTCCCCACCATCCTTCACCACCATCGCCGCCTTTTCCCTCACCAACAACTCCACCACCTCCGCAAAATTCGTCGTATGCGGCCCAAAGCAGCACGCCTTACCCAACGCCGCCACCTCAATCATGTCCGACCCCCCCCCCCCCCCCTCCCAAAAAACCCCCCCCCCAAAACCCAAAAACCCCCCCCCCCAAACCCCCCCAACCCCCCCCCCCCACCCCCCCCCAACACCCCCACCCACCCCCCACCCCCCGGGGGGCCGGCGGAA
>WQYP01000044.1 GCA_009781185.1 Phycisphaerales bacterium
CACGGGCATCAAAGTCAGCGACGAGCAACTGGCAACCGTCAATCTCAAACCCGCAAAGTTCCACGGCGAGTGGAACTACTGTGTCCACCCTCAACAAAAAAAGTAATCAGGTTATTTTGGCGGGGAGCCTAAGGAACGTTTTGGCGGCCCGGCGACGCAGACGAGGAAACTCAGTGTGGTGCCGACGGTCATCCACCAGGGCCAGGCGATGTGCTGGGTTGTTCCGAGCAGCGGCGGCATCCATGCTTCGACGGCACGGTCTTGCAGAAGGGCTACTGTGACGGCGCCTGTGATCAGGGCGGCGAATACCGATGTGGAATTGCCTCGTTTTGTGAAGAGGGCGGTGAGGAAGACGCCGAGCATACCGGTGTAGGCGAAGCTCATCAGGCCGAGGACGAAATCGAGCAGCGTTCGATTTTGCGGATCGTAGGTCCAGGCGCAAAGCAGGGCGAAAAGGCATAAGGAAGCTCCGACGGCGGCGACGGTGCGTTTGGGGGCGCGAGGCAAATCCCGGCTAAAGCCGGGGCTATAGGAGGATTTTAAGGGGATGTAGACGTCAGCCACGATGCTGGAGGCGAGGGCGTTCATGGCGGAATCGAGTGAGCCTTGAGCGACGGCGAAGAAACCGGCGATCGAGAGGCCGGCGAGGCCGGTGGGGAGTTCGTGGAGGAGGAACCATGGGTAGATGGATGAGCCGTTTTCGGTTGCCTGGTGCGCGACGCCGACGATGTCGGGGCGGCGGTAGAAGATGTACAGGAGCAGGCCGAGGAATAGAAACATGGATACGACGATAATGCTGATGAATTGCGATGCGATGACGGAGAGGGCGCCTTTGGTGTGGGATTTGGAGATGAGGAATCGTTGGGCGAGGTCGTGGTCGACGCCGAGTGCGGCGATCATCAGGAAGGTGTTGCCGAAGATGGCGGTCCAGAAAGTGTAGGGTTTTGCGGGATCGCGGGACCAGTCCAGGAGATGGAGTTTGCCGGGGCCTCCGCCGTCGGCGGTCGGCTGGGCGAGTACGTGAAAAATTTCCGGCAGGGAGAGGCCGATTTTTTGCATCAGGAACAGGGCGGAGATGATGGCGGTTCCTACGACGATCGCTAATTGGATGGTGTCGACCCAGACGACGGCCCGTACACCGCCTTTGACGGCATAGGCGGTGCCGACGGCACCGATGAGCAGGATCGCCAGAGCCATCTCAGGGAAGGTGGGGGCTTTGGCGCCGAACATCAGCAGGCACAGCGGAATGGCGGCCACGAATAAGCGAGCGCCGGAAGAGAGCATTCTTCCGAAGATGAAGACGGAGCTGACGGCGAGTCGGGCGGGCTCGCCGAAACGGTTGGCAAGGAAGCCGTAAATCGTGACGGTGCCCGCGTGGTAGAGGCGAGGGACGAAGAGGAAGGCGACGATGACGGTGGCGATGAAGCCGCCGAGGTTCAGGATGAGATAGGAAATGTCTCCGGCGAAGGCGGTGTCGGGTACGCTGACAAAGGTGACCGTCGAGAGCATCGTTGCGACGAGGGAGAAGGCGATCGCCCAGGTGGGGAGGTTTCGGCCGCCGAGGAAAAACTCGCCAGCCGCGGTGTCCTTGCGAGCTACGGCATAGCCGACCAGGATCACCAGCAGAAAATAGGCGGCGACGATGACGCAGTCGAGGGGGCCGAAAATAGCGAGCGTGCAGGGGAAGAGCATTACCGTCGTCAATCGTTAAATCGTCAAGTCGTTAAGTGGTTGGGAGATACTTAATTGAGCATGCAGCATTTTTTGTATTTTCTGCCGCTGCCGCAGGGGCAGGGGTCGTTGCGGCCGATTTTGCTGCCGGGACGGGTGATAGGTTTTTGTTTGCCGGAGGAGGCTTGGAGGTAGGCTTCGCGGAGGGCATGTGCGTAGGCGCCCAGGCCGCAGCCGCCGGAGAGACGGCCCTGGGTTTCAAGGGTGCTCAGCAGGGCGCCGCAAAGCTCGGGAACTTCGGGTTTGAGTTTGTCGGCAATGGCGAGCTTGGCGACGGGGCCTAAGAGCGAGTCGCGGATGTCGGATTGTTCGATGTCGCCGGGCTCGATGCCGCGGGGATCGCAGGCGCCCAGCAGGAAGGTGGTGAGGATTTCCTCGGCGACTTCGCGGATGTTCGGCGTGAAACGGCGAATGGCGTCGGTTTGACAAAAATCGCTTACCCAGTTGTCGATTTTTTCGCGGATTAAATCGTGCATGAGCTCTCCTGGCAAAGGAGCGGCAGGCAAGCCTGCCGGCTAAAGATTATGGGTGAGCGATTTTTTCGAAGGGGACGGCGTAGGGGTCTTTTACGTCTCGCATCCAGGTGAGAAGCTGCTGGCGGTAACTGGCGACGGTGGATTTGTAGGCGGGGTCGTTGATGAGGTTGTGCAGACAGGCGGGATCGTGCTGGAGATCGTAGAGTTCTTCGGGGGTGCGATGGAGGTAGAGTTCGACGCGTTTGGCCAGGTTGGGGTCAGTTTTGGCGGCTTCCTGCATGGCGGGGAAGCTCAGGCCGGTGATGTTGTCGGCTTTGTATTCTTTGCCGGTGCCGCCCCATTGGTTGTAGATGTAACCGAAATGGGCGTCCTGGCAGCAGCGCATGGGGTAACTGTTTCTGGCAGCGGTTTCGTTGTAGACGGTGAAGACGTGGTCGCGGCCGTCCTGTTTTTGGCCGTCGAGAAGCGGAAGATAAGAGCATCCGTCCATGTTGGCGGGTTTTTGCAGGTGCAGGATGTCGAGGATGGTGGGCATGAAGTCGATGCCGGCGACGAAGTTTTGGGAATCGACGGTGCCGGGCTTGATGCGGCCGGGCCAGCGGATGATGAGTGGGGTGCGGGTGGAGGTGAGGTAACAGTTGGATTTGGCGAAGGGGAAGGACATGCCGTTGTCGGAGAGAAAGAAGACGACGGTGTTGTCTTCGAGTCCGGACTCGTGGAGTGCTTTGAGGACTTGGCCGACGGTTTCGTCGGCGCGATGGCAGGAGGAGGCATATTGGGCGAGTTCTTCGCGGACTTTGGGCAGGTCGGGGAGGAAGCCGGGGACTTGGACTTCTTCAGGTTTGTAGATGCGTGTGGGATCGGGATGTTTGTTTGGGCGTGAGCCGTCGCCTTTGTCGATGACGCCGGGTGCTGGTGGAGCGGCGGGGTGTTCGTTGGCGTTTTTATCGCCGACGGAGCCGGCGAAGGGGCGGTGCGGGTCGTGTGAGTTGGCCATGAGGAAGAAAGGTTTCTTGTCGGCTTTGGCCTTGGCGAGGAACTCGTTGGCGTATTTGTAGTACATGGACGGGTCGCGTCCCATGCCCAGGTCGTAAGCGTCGTGCTGGTAGTCCCAGGGAAATTTTTCCGGTGGGGCGAGGTGGCCGACTTTGCCGAGGATGCCCAGGTCGTAGCCGGCGGCCTTGAGGGATTCCTGGAGGGTAGGGCAGTCTTTGTTGATAGGGTAAAAGCCGACGGAGCCGGAGTGGTGCGGGTAACGGCCGGTCATGAGGGTCTGGCGAGACGGCTGGCAGACGGCGACGGTAACGTGGGAATTGACGAAACGAAGGCCGGATTTGGCCAGGGCGTCAATGTTCGGCGTGACGTCGGGGGCAACACCCCTGACGATGTTGGGCGTATCATAGTTCATATCGTCGACGGTGATGAGCAGGATGTTGAGTGGTGCGCTTAAGCCCAAGGATTGCGATCCTTGGGTTTGACTGGGGGGAGCGGGTGGTATTTGCGCGAACAGGGAAGTGGCGAGGCCTGTGGCGGCAGCAGCGAGCAAGAAACAGCGAGTCATCATACTTGAAATTCCATATAACCGACTGTGAAGGGTAAATGAGGGAATATCTTCGTACCCGTATGGACAAAACCATTGGCCATATACCAATCCTTGAGGACGAGATTCTCTTCGATGATTCCGATGACGATTGCCCTTCCTCCGGATTTCGCCACTTGTTCTTTGGCATAATCAAGCAAACGCCGTCCGTAGCCGGCATGACGGAATGAAGGGCGAACCCCGAGTTTTCTCAGTTCGTGGCATGTCGCGTCTTTTGGCCTAAGCTCCATGAAGCCGACTTGATCATCACCGATGAAAAGCCCGTAACAGCGGCATCCATCGGCATCATCCGCCTCCAAGTTTTCTTTTCGGGAAAACGCCGGATTGGTCGGCGCGTTTTGCGGGGTAAGGCCGAATTCCGCCGCAACCGTGCCGAAACTTTCCCGTAAAATCTCGGCGCTGACAGCCATCTCCGCCAAATCAAGCGGTCGAATGGTGATTGCCGGTTTCTCTTTATGGGGGCTGCCGCTCAATGGACGTTTGTCGCCTTCCTCCCTCTCAAGTTTTTTTACGACCGGATCCACGCTGAGCAATGTCATCTGGTGAATGGCGATGACGTTTAACCGGATCAAGCGTTCGGATTGCGGTAAGCCTTCCTTGATGAACAAGGCGTTCAAGTTCTCCAGGTTGGAAAGACAAACAAGCTGCGCAACATCGGCATAGTCGCGAAGGTTGCCATCCTTGTCCGGGTTGGTACGCCGCCATTCAGCGGTGGTTATGCCAAACAGTGCCATATTCAGCAAATCCGCTTCCGAAGCATAGACAAACGCGGCCTGCGCCTCGGTCACAGCCGCCGGGATCAGGTGCCGTTTTACGGCATCCGTATGGATGCGATAATTAATCTTGACCAGATTACGCTTGATGTCCCAACCAAGTTGAGCGGCTTCCGTTTCTTTAAGACGCTGAAACTCCTTGATCAGGTAGAGCTTGAACTCTACCGACAGCCAGGAAGCGAACTCAAAGGCGATGTCTTTATGTGCGTAAGTGCCGCCGTAGCGTCCGGCTTTGGAAATAAGTCCCACGGCGGCGGTTTTTTCAATCCATAGCTTGGGTGTGAGCGTGAAACTGTTGAGTCCGGCCTGATTTCTAAAGGCATCGAATTCGATGCCTTTAAAATCCGGGTTGTTCAACTGCTCCCATAAGCCGAGGAATTCGATGGTGCTCCGATTCCGCATCCAGTTTTGGATGATGTAGTTGGTGCGTTCCGCATCGCGATACCGGGCCATGTCTGTCAGGCAGATATAGTCATTTTCGTTGCGGGAGTAGTACGCAATTGTGGTATCCAGAACGGTGAGTTTTGTCACGAGGTGTATCCTTCATTCAGCCGATTACGGGTTCACGACTTTTTCGAAGGGGACGGCGTAGGGGTCTTTCACGTCACGCATCCAGGTGAGCAACTGCTGGCGATAACTGGCAACTTGGGATTTGTAGGCGGGGTCGTTGATGAGATTGTGCAGACAGGCGGGATCGTGCTCGAGATCGTAGAGCTCTTCGGGGACGCGATGCAGGCAGAACTCGACACGGTTGGCGATGGCGGAGTCGGTTTTGGCGGCTTCTTTCATGGCGTTGAAGGTGAGATCAGACAAACCATCGGCGGTGTAAGTGCTCTTGCCGGCCCAGTCGTTGTAGATGTAGCCGAAATGCTGGTCCTGCACGCAGCGCATGGGGAAGGAGTTTTTGGGATTCACGGCAGCATCGTAAACGGTGAAGACGTTGTTGCGGTTTTCCTGTTTTTGGCCATTGAGCAGCGGGACGTAAGAACGGCCGTCCATGCCGGCGGGAGCGGGGACGTTGACGATGTCGAGGACGGTGGGCATGAAATCGATGCCGGTGACGAAGTCCTGGGTGTTGACGCCGGGCTTGGTGTGGCCGGGCCACTTGACGAAGAGTGGAGTTCGGGTGCTGGTGAGGTAGCAGTTTTGTTTGGCGAAGGGGAAGGACATGCCGTTATCGGAAAGGAAGAAGATCACGGTGTTGTCCTCGAGGCCGGATTCCCTCAGGGCGCGGAGGACGGCGCCGATGGATTCGTCGGCACGATGGCAGGAGGATGCGTATTGGGCGACCTCTTTGCGAACGTTAGGGAGATCGGGCAGGAAGCCGGGGACGCGGACTTCTTCGGGTTTGTAGATGCGGGCGGGGGCGGGGTGTTTCATGGGAGTGACGGCGTCGCCGGGTTCGCCGCTGGCTCGCTTGAGGGTGGCCGGTGCGAGGTTGGATTGGATGTCGCGGAGGGAGCCGGCGAAGGGGCGGTGTGGGTCGTGCGAGTTGGCCATGAGGAAGAAGGGCTTGTTGTCGGCTTTGACTTTGGTGAAGAATTCCTTGGCGGTTTCGTAATACCGCTGCGGATCGCGGCCCATGTTCAGATCGTCGGCGTCCTGCCGGTAGTCCCAGTGATATTTTTCGTAGGGGCGGAGATGGCTGACCTTGCCGATGATGCCTAGGTCGTAGCCGGCGGCATTGAGGGATTCCTGGAGTGTAGGACAATCGGCATTGATCGGGACGAATCCGACGGAGCCGGAGCGGTGCGGATAACGGCCGGTCATGAGCGTCTGGCGAGAAGGCTGGCAGACGGCAACGGTGACGTGGGCGTTGACAAAACGAAGCGATTGTTTGGCCAGAGCGTCGAGGTTCGGTGTCACGTCCGGCGCGATGCCGCCGGCGAAATTGGGCGTGTCGTAGTTCATGTCGTCGACGGTGAGCAGCAGGACGTTGAGACGCTGATTGGCGGCGGAATGAGGAGCGGCAGAGGAGGAGGGGGGAGGGGGCGAAGTGTTGCAGGTTGGCGTGACGGCCAGGAACGCGGTGAGAGCGGAAGCGATGAGAGCTTGGCCCAGAAACGTGCGGCGAGTGATCATGAAAGCTCCTTTGAACAATAATACGGGAATGCATATTAATGATGTGGAAGTGGACTGTAAATAACGTGAGTTCGGCGTAAGAATTGAATAAAAGCGGCGGCCTCGGCCGACGTAAACCCTTGTGAATGTCTGGAAGACAGGGTTTTACGGCACGGAGGCCACCATGGATATCGTCGCATTGTTTGACGATGAGTGCCGTCAGTGACATCTGGCTCGAAACTAAAAACACGATACAACGGCATTTTCACGTATTCGGTGAAATACTCCCCACCTACCCCCGGTCAGCCTGCATCCTGCCCAGACTAGCAACATCTATAATTCAAAGTTCGGTTTTTTATATTTTTTTAAAAAAGAGAATCACCGATGGTATAGAGAGAAGAAGGCCGGACTCATTGTGGATTCGGTCTGTCAGAAAGTTGGCAACCGTCTGGCGATGACCTAAACCCCAATTTGTGGGTGAGATAATAACCGGGTGGGCCATTGGCACTATCGGAGATTTTCGCAAATATGCAGAGCAACCAAAATCGGCCCCAATTAGATTCTGAAGGGGCTACCACAACGTCACAATCTATTCCGGCCTTGCTGACCAAGAAGTTGATCCTTAAAGACTGGCACGGCTGACTCCATCACCCACAAATAAACCCCGAATTCACTTTGACACTTCCTTTGACACTACGAGCGCCACAAGATGACTTTTGGCGATTTTGGAAAGTGCGGAAATGAAAACGAGCGATGATGCTCAAGTGCCTTAAAATCCATCGACTTCCTGAAAGGCTGGGGCAAAGAGAATCAGGTCTACCTACAAGCCGACGCCTTCGGCGGCTACGACGGCATCTATGCCGGCGATGCCGGTGGCAACGTCACCGAAGTCGCATGCATGGCACACTGCCGACGCAAATTCTATTTATTCCAATTCGCTTTCAAATTGAGCCTAATCTTGTATACTATGCGGTATGGCAAGATCACGACGTATTGATTCGGAATGGGTGGACAAGGCACGGACGGCTCTCAAGCGGGCAACGACGCGAGAGGAGTTACGCATGGCCCAGTCCATTTTATTGCCAGCGACGATGAACGCGACGCTGGAACAAACAGCCCAGATGCTGGGCGTCTCCCGGGCGACGGTCCCCAGGCTTCAATCCCGATTTAGACAAAGCCAGATGGAGCGGGGCCATGCCGTCACGCCTCGGTCGTGGGGCGGTCGTCGTCGCGAGCTGATGAGTCTGGAACGCGAGCGGACTTTTCTCAAACCCTGGATGGAGCAGGCAAAGCGAGGCCAAATGCTGGTGGTCTCTCCGTTGCGTGCGGCGTTGTCGCAGGAGCTGGGTCGTCCGGTGCGAGCGTCGGTGGTCTACCGCATGCTGGCTCGTCACGGCTGGCGGAAGGTGGCCCCGGACACGCGTCATCCCAAGAACGATCCGTGTGTTCAGGCGGACTGGAAAAAAGTTGCCGAAGGTGCTGGAAGGGCTTCTAACGCGGGAAAACGTGCGAGGTCGTCGCGTGCGGCTGATGTTCCAGGATGAGGCGAGATTCGGTCGGATGGTACGTATCCGGCGTTGCTGGGCACCTATTCCTTGTCGCCCAATCATTGATAATGATTATGAGCGTGAATATGTCTATGTGTACGGGGCGATCAGTCCGAAGGAGGGGGAGTTGGACTGGATGGTCTGCCGCGAGATGAACACGGAGCGTATGGGCGAGTTTCTCAGGCAAGTCTCCTGGGCACACCGCCGGGAGTTCGTGGTGATGGTGGTGGATGGCGCGAGTTCGCACGTGTCCAAGGATTTGAAAGTTCCGTCGAACATGCGATTGATTCGCCTGCCGCCGTATTCTCCGGAGCTTAATCCTCAGGAGCATGTCTGGGACGAACTTCGTGAGAAGGCCTTTCCCAATCGCGTCTTTGCGAGTCTCGATGGAGTTCGTGAGCAACTTGCCCGCGAGTTGCCCCGGTTGGCGTCAGACCATGCCGCCCTTCGAAGCCTCACGGCATGGCCCTGGATTGTTAGAGCATTTTTCACTCGACCGTAGCGTTTTGGAGCCCCGCATGGCAATGCGGGGCTTTGGCTCTCGCTTCCTGCGCATGTCATCACGCCACGACCACATGAAAAATGCTCTAGTCTCAATTTGAAAGCGAATTAGAATTAACGCATTCGGACAACATGGCCATGAACACGAGCGACGCGACGCAAGTGCGTGAAAAAGCCTGCAAATCCATCGACTTATGGCGAAAAACACGCTATATTGCGGGGAGGGAGGCGTGGCAGAGCGGTTTATTGCACCGGTCTTGAAAGCGGTTGTCGAGATTTCGTAAACAACGTATTTGCTGACAGTTACGATCACAAGGAAAAGTGATCGTGACATGCCCTTTGACAGTTGACCGCTTCAAACCCCGATTTGAACACAATCAGCCCAATCTATTCTGAGCTGGTATTTTGGCGATGATCCAAGCTACAAAGAGCGACGCTGCATAAGTCTCCGCTCCTGGCGGCGAAGAGATAACGGATGTGTGCGGGGAGGGGACAACCTCAGAATCAGCAGCGTCAGAATCAGCTAAATTCTTAGAATCACCGTTATTCGCAGAAAAGTATTTTATAAAAAATAACAGAATTTTGAGGGGGACTGACCACTTTAATGTCAGGGGGGCAAAATCATAGTACTCCCGATTGCATTCGGGGTATTAGGTTCTGTGCGTGGAAAGCGTCTACATCGTCTGCTCAAGATCATCCCTCTGATTAAGTCGGGGGCCACCTCCTTTAATGCCCGGAAGCTCGCCAAGTATTTTCAAACGTCAAAACGGAATATCTATCGGGACATGGCGATTCTCGAATTGGCGGGGGTGCCGTTTTATTACGATCCGGAGTTCGGAGAAGGTGGCGGCTACCGGATACATTCAAAATGGTGGTTCCCGCATGTGGGACTGACGGATCAGGAATGTCTCGATTTGGCGATCATCGCCAGAGCGACGGAGAGCAGTAGCATCCCGTTATTAGAAGAGGTTTGTGCTGTTCGGGATCGTCTGCTGGGGACGCTACCGAGCAAGCAGCAAGATTTGATTCGCCAAGCCAGTGAGTTCTTTGACATCCTCGGCCTGAATATTGCCGAGCATGGACATTGCCGACGGGTGATGACCACGATTCAGACGGCCTTGCTACAACGGCAGCAGATCAGGGGACGATATTTCAGCCCGCACAGAAGCAAACCTGTACGAGTCAGCCTACAACCCAAGCGGTGCTTTCTGGCTGGTCAGGCATGGTATCTCGCCGCTCACGATAATAAGGATTCAGAAACGAAACTCTTTCGGCTGGCGAAATTTCAGGAATTGCAACTCCTAGAAAAGCCAGTCACCGTCAACACGAATTGTTCGCTACGAGAACTGCTGGGCAATGCGTGGACGGTCTATCGTGGGGATCGGGATTGGCATGTGGAGATTTGGTTCGCACCGGAAGCAGCGGATTTGGTGGCGGAAACACGCTGGCACCATACTCAGGAAATAGAACGACAGAAGGATGGTTCAGCTATTTTCCGAGCGATGGTGTCAGGGTTAGAGGAGGTCAAGTGGTGGGCCTTGGGGTGGGGACCGCGAGCGAAGATTCTAAAACCGAAAGAACTGGCAGAGGAGGTGTGCTCCTTGGTCGGCGGAATCATCGGCAGATATCAGCCAGAACAGAAGGGAAGCAAGGCATTATGAGTGATCTCGAAGATATTGTCCGATCAGCATCTACACAGCCGCCACAAAAACGGAAACGCAAAAAACCGAAATCCTCTTCTACAACTCTACAAAAACTGACAATTTTACCACGCTTTATTTTCAGGCTTTGCCACTTTTTCTCTTCGGAAACCCCACAAAAACCGACAACTCCATCAGAATCGGCCACTCTACAAGAAGAGGGTGCAGGAGAGATTGTGACAGAAATTCCGAACTATAAAGCGTTGCAATATCTGGCCCGCATCCTCTGGTGGAGCGGTGGGCTTAACATCGTCTTCGGCGTCTTGTGCCTCATCGTTGGGCTTACTTGCTCTATCTATTACCTGAACAAATCAATCTATTACCAGAACGAAGCAACCTCTGTTAGCAGAAATTTTGACCGTAGCTATGAAGTCAGGGCCAGAGACTCGGCCAACGCTCAGGCCGAGGCCGAAATGTACGGGGCCGAAGCCAAATCATCCGCCAAAATGGGCATTGGACTTCTTATCGCCTTCGTGTGGACCGGCATCTTGACACTCGCCGCAGCCCAATTACTCCATTGCGTCCGAGACATGGCTATCAATTCTTTCTATCAGAGGCATTACCTGTACCTATCAGCATCGGACGGCAAAAATAATGACTAAAAACCACTCGCCGATAAGCAGAACGAATCCTCAGCTATAAGCTGTTGAATAAAAAACATATATAAAAATAATAGAAAAGGAAGACAATGATGAGTTTTGTAAGATTTGGATTTCATTGGATGATCCTATTACTTGTGGCTTCTGTGGTGTGGGCTCAGGGTGTGCTCGCTCAGAATACGTCAGCAGAGAAGATCGCTCCGCCTAATGCGGCGGCTATAACGAGAGCCGCAAAGCTCGTCAATGAGGTTTACGGTGACGAGTTATCCAAAGCCAAAACGGGAGCGGATCGAATCGCTATCGCTCGGAAACTCGGTAAACTCAGCGGCGAAGAGAAGAACAGCGATAACCGATACGCCATGCTGGTACTGGTCAAGAACATTGCAGCAGAGAATGGCGATATAGAACTGGGGCTGATGGCGGTGGAAACGATCGGGAAGGATTTCGAGATTGATAAGCTGAAGATGCTGGCGGACACGGCCACGGATACGTTGAAATCACTCAGAAGCGTGGATCAACGAGTGGCTTTCGTGACCAGCACACAAGGGATCGTGGATCGTGCTATTGATGCGGATAGATACGACGTTGCGAAGGCTGTGGCAGAATCATCTTCATCCGCCGCGACGGGGACGAGTGATATACCTCTGAGAAGACAGGCAACATCGACGCTACAACGAGTCCGCGAGATTGAAGCTGAGTTTAACAGCATCAAGAGTGATCTGGCGATTCTCGATAAGTCGCCAAACGATCCGGGTGCAAGTTTTCGTGTGGGCAAGTTTCGATGTTTTCAAAAGGGCGAATGGGAACAGGGGCTCGTGCTATTGTCGCAAGGTTCTGACCAGCAGCTAAAGACGCTGGTACAGAAGGAGTTGAAGGGCGAGGGAACCGCAGACGATCTGGCAGCCATCGGCGACGCATGGTGGGATTTGGCGGAAAAGGAAAAAGGCATCGCACAAGAGCACATCCGACTCCACGCGGCAGAATGCTATCGTAAATGCGTCGCCGATCTGACAGGATTGGCGAAAGCCAGAGTGGAGAAACGGATTGCCGACTTTGCACCTCTCTCGTCGGGTAGCTCTTCGTTCGTTAAGGCGGCAGCATCTAAAACCGTGACAGTCAAAGCGACCGTGGCTTGGACAGAAGTGATGAACGTGAAGGTCGGGCAAGTGCTGGAAATTACCGCTACGGGAGAGTGGAGGGGTAGTCCGAACGGCCCGTTAGTGGACGCCTCCGGCCGAAATGATAACCACCCACACACAAGAGGATTGCCGCACATGTCCTTGATCGGGAAGATCGGCGAATATGGAACGCGGTTTACCGTGGGAACAAAGGCTGAAATCCAAGTGACCGAAAGTGGCCCTCTCTTCCTCGGTCCCAATGAGGGCTCTCCAGATGACAATTCCGGCGAACTACAGGTCAAGGTCACAATCAAACAGGCTCCACAGGCACTTGTACAAGTAAGATCGGTGAATGGCACAATTCCGGCAACCAAAGACTGGACTCAGGTGGTGGAGGTGAAAAAGGGACAAGTGGTGACGGTGGCCGCAACTGGTAGATGGAGCATGAACAGCAGGGATAAGACACGAGAATCCGGCCCTGATGGGCTACCGCTTCCAACGAGGGATAGAGTGGAGGGACCATTTGGCATGTTGGTAGGAAAGATTGGGAACGGTCAACCATTTGTGGTGGGAGCCAATAAAGAATTTATCGTGCAAGAAGACGGGATGCTCTATTTCGGCCCCAATGATAGAGGTGTGGGCGATAACGAAGGCGAGTTGAAGGTAACGGTGAAGGTGCAAACCCTTCGTACCTCCGGTGCTCTCCAGCCAGTACAACAGCCGACATCAGCGAGAGTTCCCCAGCCGCCACCTATAAAAGAGACTTCGGTGACAGTGAAGATTCCGGCAAATACGCCGTGGACGAAAGTCGGAGAAGTTAAGAAGGGACAGGTATTTGAGATCACGGCAGAAGGAGTTTGGAACAGCGATACCACGGACCCTAAAAGAACCGAGCATGACGCTGATGGTTGTGCGGGACGTTGGACAACGGCATGGACGGCGGAACATCCCGAAGGAATCACTTTCCAAAGGGGAGCCTTAATAGGAAAAGTGGGCGACAGAGGGAAATACTTTTTCATGGGAAAAACATCTACCCGCACGGTGGAGAGTGATGGGACATTGTTTCTTGGCCCATATCGACCTAAAGAAGGTAAGGGGGAGTTGAAGGTGACGCTGACTCTGAAGCCCGATGTTCCTTCCGATCCTCAGAATGCCCAGTCAGCATTTGTGCTGGGAAAGCCGGTGACGATCACGGTTCCGGCAAATAAGCAATGGACGAAAATCGGAGAAATCAAGAGGGGCCAGGTATTGGAGATCAGGACGGCAACCGGGGTTTGGTCGATGGGGCCGTCCCTTGGGAACAGCGATGCAGGCGGGATTGAAAAGAAGCTGATCGGTAAGTTCAATACGGGAGCATTGATCGCGAAATGGGACGAGAACGGCGAAGCGTGGTGTTTGGGAAAATCAACCGTCGCTTGCATGGACGGGAATGGCAGAACCCTATTCCTCGGTCCCAACGATACGGACGTGTCAGACAACAAGGGCGAGCTGAAGGTGACGGTGACTCTAATAAGGTAGAAGGAATATCCACAAGAGCGATCAATTTTAGCCGGTTGTGGAGAAGAATTGGGCGGCGGGGGCGGTATAAGCAAAAGTGATTTAATAATCTATAAGTAGAGACAGCTTTGTTTTGTGCCAGAATGATCTTCGGGCACGGGACAGGGATGGGAGCTTCGCAACGGCGAATTATTGTGGCGAAGTTTCTGGCATCCTACAACGCATGGAGGCTTAAAAGGCTTCAGAAAGCGTCGGCAGACGCAGTATAGAGGATAGAAGATCGGAGTCATCGAATGGAAACTCAAATGATGCCAGAACAAGAGGGCAACGTAATCAAGCTGGACCCCGGCCCACCCCTCACGGATGAAGAGTCTACTCAGAAGGCTCTGAATTTCATCAAAACCAACCCCAGACTCTGGCTTGCGAAAATCCGCTGTTCTCTGGATGGTCCCTTCAACTGGATCAGGTTCATCGTTCCCGCAGACACTCACCTCTTCTACCGCAATGACGCGGTGAGGGATGCGATGCGGATTTGCCGTTGGCTAGAACACTACAAAGACATCGAACACTGTCGTGTTGTTGCGGAGATATATAAAACGAGCCGCAAGGCAAGCCTCATTATCCGCATCGTTCGCAGAGGAAGCAGCCGCCGATATCCCGACAAGCGGTATAACCTCGCTCAATGGTATCTACGGTTAGCTCGCGAGCCAATGGTTATAACGCAGTCTCACTACCCCGACTTATTGCCTTCCGACGTTGACTTATTGCCTTCCGACACCGAGACCGAGACCGAGTCGCTGTTCAAAACGCCCAATCCAATCGCGATGCTGAGATTGGCAGAAAATTCCACGCGGTGCACGGTCGATATTCCGGGTTGCGAAGTGGATGTCAGTCTGATGCGATATGGCGACAAGTTTGCGAAGATAAAGGGAGGAGGTGTCCGTATGTGAAAAAATTCTGGTTATTCCACGCGAGCGAATCTGTCGTGAGCATGAAAAAATGTGCTCCGCATTCCGGTCGTGGAAAGGTTTGGTTTTTGTTTGGCGAGGACAACTCTCCCCCCCCTCCCCCCTTCCTTTAGGGTAACTCAGACAGCTTCTTCTTGCTATACTACTACTAACAACAACAACGAAGACTATATTTTTAAGAACAACTACTTTACCAAGGACACATAATTAAGAGTAAAGAATAGGGAGAATAGAATATATCCTCTTTATTCTTTACCAATTTTCACTTAAACGATATTTTCTGATTTTTTGATTTTAATTTAAGCGAAACAAGGCTTCTGAGTATGAAATTTCTGTGTATGAAACTATCAGAGCTGAAAACTGTTAAAAATGAGGTAAAACGAGAAATAAAAACTTATTTGAGTAAATAGAGCTGATGATGCCAAGGGATGCTGCGAATCGCTTGCGAGACCGCAATAAACCTATGAGGCACAAGGCGATATAAGCCACTTCGTGGACCAGCTAATTCGGTGATAAAGAGAACGACGGCTATAACGACCGTGATGCCATCACCTACGAAAGAATAAAAACTGGGTTTGCATATCGCTGGCGATGTCGCTTCCTACACGGATAAAAACCTATTTGCACAACGTGCAATTCAGAAGTCGAGAGAAACCGCCACCGCCAACAGGCGATAGCGAATACACGATGTGCCTTTCGCCAAACAGAGGTTCTATTTCTATCGTAACGGCTGATTCTCAGCCAGTACGTAGAAGATGAACCTATCCGAGCGAGACGCACAAGAGGTTGAGATAAATACCACGTAGGATTACCCATGCCACGCCATTGCGAAAGAATCCTATAAAGAATTATACGAGAGGGAGAATCGCTTTGGCTTGGGCGAATGGCAGTAGCTATACGATCTACGGATAAAACTCCCTAATTCCGAATACTGGATCGGAAACAAATAAACACCGCTTGGCACAATGACAAATCGCACTCGGCATGACCTATTTGAGCCAATGGATCATTGAGCGAGAGTTTCCTAAACTGGGCGATGGTTCGCTATTCTCGCCGCACAATCAATCGTGTGCGGTCGAAAGAAGCAAATCTCATCCTATTTCACTGTGAAAAAAAAGTTATAGTAAAAATATAAATTGGGGAGTCGCTTTGGGGCATCAAGCTATTGGGGAGCCAGCATGTCCTATCCACAATGGAGCCTCCACCTATTCGGTGAAATACCTCCTACCTACCCTCCGGCCAGCCTGCATCCTACCCAGACCTTCCAAGGCGATCATATTCGCGGAAAAAACATATGGAGCAAAGCTATGTGTTGATGAAAAAAATATTTTTTTTGAAAACACAAAACAGTATAGAAAGAAGTAGGCCGGATTCATGTTGGTTCGGCAATCACTCGGTGATGACCTGAATCCCGATTTGTGGGTGAGATCATCCTAACAAGCCGTCTATCGGCACCATCGGAGGTATCCGTGAACACGTATAATCACACAACCCAGCCTATGTCATTCTCGATTCAAGCGGCGGAAGGGAAGGGGCAGTTTCAAGCCGCATGGAACCGGATAATAGAACGGCTGACAAGATCGCAGCATCCGGTGGGTACTGAGGACGGGAAGGGGGAGACGATGAGTGAAATCCCGACCATACCGAAACGTCGTGGGCGTCCACCCGGTACACCATCTGCTACTCATGGCGAGCGGTTCAAGGCTGACATTGCACCGGTAGAACCGCTGGCCGTGGGTGCAAAAGAAGCGGCAGCGCTTTGCGGTATTGGTTTGACGCTCTGGCGGAACATGGGGCAGACGGGACAAGTCCCCGCGTTTATCAAACTCGGTGGGCGATGCGTCTGGTCCTTGGACGAGCTTCGCCGCTGGATAGCTGCCGGAAGTCCTAATCGGGAGCGATGGGAAATTCTTAAAAAATCAAATAGATAACCATAAACGAAGATAATTTTCATTTCCTCAAAACTATTTAGAATTGATAAATCTTTTGTGGGTATACCGTAATATGGAACCCATAAAGATCACAGATCAAATACGCAAGCTGATTACAGAAGCCAAAGCAGAAGCCAAAATAAGTTGGCATCGCATATGCAAGCTGGCGAGGATAAGCCCGGCAAGTCTGTCTAACTTCATGTCCGGGAGATGTGGCTTATCACAAGAAACGCTTGATGCGTTGGGGAAGGTGTTGGGAGCCAAGGTAACGATGGATTTGGACAAATTGCGGAAGCTGGCGAGTGAGGCTCCCGGCCGCGGTCGTCCTGTAGAAAAAAATGACAAAACAAAAGCGAAAGGTGAGTGAAACGATGAAACTTTATAAACCCACATACAAGATGGATGGTCGGTCGAAGAAATCGCCTACTTGGTGGCTGGATTTCTTCTGGAACCAACGGCGATACAGATTGCCAGCACTTCCCAGTCAACGCCAATCCGAAACAATGGGACGACGATTCGAGGAGTTAATGGCCGTGCTCTCCTGTGGTGATACGCCCGACGCCTCCCTTGTCCGCTGGGCACAGAACTTACCCAAAAACCTACAAGTCCGCATGGTAAAGATGGGATTGCTGAATGGTCGTTTCGCCTCTGCTGGTAAGCTATTGGCGGAGCATGTGGCGGATTGGGAAAAAATGTTGCAAGCCAAGGGGAACACACCCGGCCATGTGTTACGCTATAAGGCGGATGTAGAACGCATCGTTGCTATATCCAAATCTAAATATCTTGCGGACCTGACACCATCACACGTACAACGTGCTCTCGCAACGATGCGTGATGGCAATGCCAAAACGCCCGGCCTTTCGCTTCAGACATGCAATCACGCTCTACGTGCCGTCAAGAGCTTCAGTAAATGGATGGTCGCGGATCGGCGAGCAACAGAAGACGCCCTGGCTCACCTAAAATCTTTCAACGTCCAAACAGATCGGCGGCATAATCGACGGGCACTCTCCGATGAAGAATGCCGCTGGTTAATGGGCACGGCGAAGATCGGTAAACCTATTTTCGGCATGAGCGGCGAGGATCGGACTATCCTGTATTGTCTGGCACTGGGCACAGGATTCCGAGCGAATGAGTTACGCAGTCTGACGCCGATGAGTTTTTCACTGGACACGGACTCGCCAACGGTGACGATTAAGGCGGGATATTCCAAACGCCGACGGCAAGACGAACAACCGATCAGTAATGAACTGGCCGAAGTGCTTGGCCCTTGGTTGAAAGGAAAACCGATGGATGCTCCAGCTTTCGCCACGCTACCGAGCAAATGGCATTTGGCGAAAATGCTTCGGCGTGATATGGCAGCGGCTCGCAAGGCTTGGCTGGACGAGGCAAAAGACAATGCGGAGCTTCGTAGAGAGCGGGACGAGTCGGATTTTTTAGTTGCTAAAGACGCCAGTGGATGCGTGGCCGACTTTCACGCCCTTCGGCACACGTACATCACGCGAGTGGTAAAATCCGGCGTAACCGTAAAGATGGCACAAGAATTAGCCCGACACTCAACGCCGGTACTGACGTTGGGAGTGTATTCCCACATCGGTCTACACGACACAAGCAAAGCTGTGAATGCTCTCCCCAGTTTGAAGCCAACAGTGCCCACAACCCAAGCCGTACAACTCCGAAAGACAGGCACGGACGGCTGATCTACCGATCCGCCTCCGGCAAATAAACCCCGAATTCACTTTGACACTTCCTTTGACACAACAAGCACCGCAGAATGATTTTTGGCGATTTTAGACACTGAAAAAATAAAGGGGAGCGATGATACTCAAGTGCCTGAAAAACCATCGACTTACGGCGAAATTCCCGATATATTACCAACAGGGAGGCGTGGCAGAGCGGTTTATTGCACCGGTCTTGAAAACCGGAGACGGCGTAAGTCGTCCGGGGGTTCGAATCCCTCCGCCTCCGCTTTCCTCGAAAACAAGCCCTTTGGCGAAAACGTCGAAGGGCTTTCTCTTTGTGGTTACTAGACTTACGTCGCTCAATGTGCGTTTCAATAAAATCCGAACCAAGATCTCGCGTCTGACGGCTTCTCCAGAAACTTTCCATGTTTCGGCGGCGTTTTGGGCTAAATCGAAGGATTCGAGGACGGTTTTGCCGAGGTCGCTGCCGGGGGAGTTGAGGGCGGGGGTTTCGGTTAGGCGGTCGTTGAGGCGGGTGGATTCGGTTTTTAGTTCGGTCGATTTGGTCTCCGACCTCCGGGTTATGAGTTGGTCCAGATAACCGGGATGTTCTATTTTTATAGTATAAAACAGGGTTTTTATTTGTCAAACTTTCATCCGTTTTCTTCTGTTTTCATCCATTTTCACCTGTTTTCTTATACTATCTATGCTCCATGTTTGATATATTGACGCCCATCGCTCAATCGACGATGGAATACATTCATTGAATTGAGACATGTTTGGAATGGCATGAGGTGGGCTTGCTTTCGTTACCACATCCCCACTCCCCTCCCCTCGCACAGTTATTTCTTCCCTTGCCGTGAACCCTTCCTCTTGTTTGGCAGGTAACTCTTTACCTTTCGACAAAGATATTTTTCGAGTACACGTTGATGCGGACGAACATCACGCGGGTCAGGTACGATGGACGTGTAATAGCTCTCTGCGATCCCCATTTCTTCATGGAGTTTTTTGCTGTCGGCTGCGGGCAGGTCTATCGCGAAACCCTCCATCGCAAAATCGGTGTCCCACAACAGTAAGTCTCGCAGGTATTCAAATACCACTTCCTCATACTCACAATCGCAAGCTCGCAATGAGGGAACGTCAGGAATGTGGTGCTGGATTGCTGTGGCACGTACAAGATGGCGAAAGTCGGGGTACAACTCGCAATTTACAAGTTCGGTACTGCCCAGCCAGTAAACGGCTGCAATGGCGGCTTCGTTGGCCTGGGTGAGTGGGACGCTCCGTATCTTGCGGTCCAGCAGGCCGGCGGTGATTTCGGCGAGCACGACGAAGCGTTGCCCGATACTCAAACGGTCGAACTGGTCGATGCCGGTGGACGCCTCGTAATCAGAGTCTTCGAGTTCAATTTCCAGTTCGTTCCAGAGATACGAAGCCATGCGGGAAAAAAGCTCTCGCTCCGCTCCTACGAGGGTTTGTTCGCCTAATTCAGTTCGCCACATTGCGTCGCCTCCTATGGCAGTTTCGGGCGGCTTTGCCGGGGGGGAACGCCGGGGTTACTTCCTGTGACGTTCCCAGCGGCCCTACATAATTCGTCCGGCGGCTCATGCAGCCTTGCGGTAGTAGCTTTTCAGCAGACCACCCAACCGCTCTCGGCAGTATACACGGCCTCGGTCTGGTGGGGCTTGGGCCGGAGCGGTCAAAATTTGGTTGCCTACGCCCTGGTGCGGACGCTCTTTAAGATAATGTTCCAGATATTCGTCCAACGTGTATCGCAGGTGCTTTTCGCCGAAGAAGACCATCTTGTTTGTACACTCATTTTTTATAGTTTGCACGAACCGCTCGCTATAGGCATTCAAATTTGGACTTCGGCGAGGCATTTTCAAAGTACGCACACCACCTTGCCGCATGGTCTTGCGGAACTTGGTGGTGAAGAGCGGATCGCGGTCGTGAATGAGAAAGCGTTTACCTTTTAGGAACCCGCTCTCCGAGTCGGTCAGGTTGCGGGCCTGCTGCAACATCCATTCCTCGTTTGGCGAATGGGTGATGCCAGCAATCTTTACATGCCGCGAGCAAAGGTCGATCACGAAGAAAACATAGAAGCGGATGAGGCCGCGTGGCGTCCACGTTTCCACCGTGAAGAAATCACAGCCGGCCATGCTCTGGAAATGCGATTTGAGAAACGTCTTCCATGACATGCGGCGAGGCTCGTTGGGTTCGGGCAGCAAACCTTCCTCCCGCATGATGCGGCGGACGGTTTGCCAGGAGATTTTAATTTGCAGTTTTATGAGTTCACCGTGGATGTGGCCGTAACCCCAGTCTGGATTCTCCTGTGCCATCTTTATGACGAGGTTTCGAACTTGGTTGGCTTTCTTCGGCTTGGGGCCGCGTTTGCCGGAGCCGTCGTACTTTCGGGCGATGAGCCAGCGATGCCAGCGGAGCAATGTATCTGGTGAGAACAGCGTCGCGCAAGCTCGCAGTGCGTCGCTCCCCATTTTGATCGCAAGGCGAGCGAGACGCTTTTTCTGCGAGATATCGAGGAGGATGCGTTTGTTGCCGAGCTTTTCCCGCAGGATGCGGTTCTCTTCCTTGAGATACTCGATCATGTCCTGTTGCTGGCGGTTCATCCATCCGGCCAGTGACACGAGGAAAAAAGACCAAAAATAATTCATAGCCGGGACATTGTAAGCGAGGTGGCGACTTCGCACAGTGTTATCAGGAATCTTCGTCGGCGGCGTCGGAGAGCTTGTCGCGTTGTGCAAGACGCCATGCGTCTACGCTCATTGGATCGAGGAGACGTTTGCTGCCTTTGAGATCATTGCTGCGGATAAAGCCTCGGCTCACAGCGATAGATACTCGCGATCGAGCAGTTCGCAGGTTATCACAGGACATGTCTTTGACCAGCAGTTTGGCAACTTGAGTGACCGTGCGCCAGTTGGAATAATCGGAGGGATCGGTCGGCCTTTGAGCAAAGGCGGGAGACAATTTGGCGAGGATGCGAGCACGTTTGACTTGGGCTATTTCCGTGAGCAAATTCACTGCTGGGACAACGGCGGTTTCCAATCTGTCGGCAAGGCTCATCAGCCGTTTGTCAAAATTTTCCAAATTCTCCATTGCAGGTATGAGGACCAGTTCGGCGAGGATATCCTGCTTTTTTTCAATTTCGCCGAGTTTTTTCTGAATGTCAGCGAACATTTTCTCGGTGGCGGTCTGGCCGACGATATTTTTTTTGTTGTGTCATGTTCTGGCTATCGGCGAGTTTCGCCAGTGTGTAAAACGGAATCGCCGTGGCAGCGGAGGCGGAATTTTTGATCTGGCAACGGAAACATTCTGCTCAGACGCTCGCCAGCGCGTGACGCTTGCCGTCGTTACGACCATCAGTTGAAAGGTTCCTCTTGCACATGTATGCGTCTGGCGTCTCTTGGGGGCTTGAGAAGAAACCTCACCTTTTTGAATTTCTCTAACTCTTCATTTGCTTTATCTATTATCTCCTTGGCTTTGCCATTTGGATCGTGTCCGTATCCGGGCACCGTAAGCGCTGTTCGGGCCCATTTTATTGCATCACTATAATCTTTGTCACAGAACCAGTTATTCGCCGTTTGACCTGCCGCCAAATATCTGTCCGCGTTAGTCATTGCGGCGTTGTATTTTTTTTGGTTGGCAGCCAGGGCATTCTGTTCTTGTTGTTTCTTCTGTTGTTCTGCTTTTTTTTCTGCGTCGGCCAACAATCCTTCGGGGTCGCCATAATCTTTCGCCTTGCGGAACGCTTCCGCTGCATCCTGATACTTTTGTTGGTCGTATAGGCGCTTTCCTGCCTCCATATTCCTGGCCGCAGCCAGTCCTCGCATCGCCTCTTTGTCCTCGGAGTATCCCGGTATACGTAGAGCCCGTCTGAAGGCCGTGACTGCTTCGGCGTAGTCACCGGCGTTGTAGCTGCCCCTGCCCTCCCCTATCAATTCGTCATATTTTGTTTTATTTATGTCCGGCTGGGGGGGCGTAGGCAGCGCGGGAGGTGTTGGCAACGCAGGCGGCGCAGGTGGCGTGGGCAGTTGTCCAGGTGGCGGAGGCAAGGGCTGCTGTGACGATGGAGCCTCCGGTGTGGTTGGCGTAGCCGGCGGGGCGACTGGAGGTTGCGCTGGTGTTGATGGGGTCGCTGGTTGAAGGCCCGCTGGCAAGGCGAACTCGTCTTCATCTGATGCTGGAACTTGCGCCTGCGACGGTGTGGTTATCCACACGCCGACGTGAAATGCAAAACACAACATACACGCGAGGGCTATCTTCCTGCTGGTTTTTCGGTATAAAATTTCAATCCGAGACATAGTTGTTATTCCTTTTTTAGAATGTCAGGTTTTCGATTACGTTCAAATATGTTTTCAAAATCCGAGTTGCGGCGATGGCGTGGTTTACCTCGCTCTCTGTGCTTGGGGAAACGAAACCACCACCCGGAACCCAAGATCAGTTCTACGTAAGCCAGGTTCACCTATCCTGCGATTGGCAGAGCGGCAATCTCCGTTATTGTCCCACGTATTTCGAAACCCTGCGCGATCTAACCAAGCGAGCTGGTTTCCCTCCCGACCTGGCAAAAAATCTCCACATCGCCCAAACCCCTCCAGAAATCCAACAAGCCCTCGCCGCCTTCGACGCACACGCCGAAGCCTCACTGAAATAAGCTCAGCTTGTTCCGCGTTTTCCGTTTTCCCCGGTTGAGCGTGGTCTTGGCATTTTCCGCCGCCCGAATGTAAAATATTTTCATATTCGTGCCGTGGAGTGGAAACACTCCGCCGATTTCGCTCGCCCTTAATGGAGGAAAACGCCACCGCAGCAAACAAACACGCCACCTCGGAGGCTGGCGTCATCACTTGGGAACAGGTAAAAATCTGCAAGATTCAAATCGTTCCCCATATAGATTCACCAAGGCATCCTTCGGGATGCTTGTGTGTGTGTTTCTATATGGGCCCTTGCAGAGCCTTTACCTGGACGCATGGCAAGCGTCCCTTTTTTATTGCCAGAGCGTCAAAAAGATACGGATTAGCCCGAATCCACGGTGGATTCGGGCTTTTTTTGTGGAGTTTTTTCAACAGGAGTAGCCTATGCGGCCATTGAATCTCGTTGGCAAATCAGTTCTCGTACTCGCGGTGACGTTTTCAGGCGAGGTGACTTTCGGACAGTTAGACAAAATTATGAAGGGTTTGGACAAAGCCGCCAAAATTGCGGACCAGGCAAAATCAGCGGCAGACCATGCCAAAAAGCCCGCACAAGATAATGATAAAAAAGATGCCAATGCGGGGCAGACGAGCGCAACGGAGCAGTCGAGCGGAAATGAGAATGTGCGGGCGTTCAAAGAGAAGTTTGAAAACTATGCGAAGTGGGTGGTGGATGACGAACAGGCGCAGGTGGAGGCATCGCTGAAACTCCAGGGCGAGGCGGTGGAAGACTCGCTCTACGGCTACAGGTCGCTTAAATGGGGGAAGTATGATTTGCAGAAATTGCTGGTTTTTCCGAAACTGTCGGGCAAGGTGCATATCCTCTCGATGAGCAAGCAGAATCCTCCGGGAGAGTTTACCTTCGTTTCAGGCAATCCAAGCCATGTGAATAGGGTACAGCCTTTATGGGGAACGTTCATGGGAGGGGGAAATAATGTGGGAAATATAAATGACCCGCAGCCGCTTGGTGGCGCCATGGTCTACGAACAACAAGGTAACGCAGTCATCCCAAAATACTATACAACAGAAGGTATCGTGTTTTTGTATTACATCGATGCGGGCAAAGTGACAGTGGGGTTGCCATACGAACACCCTGGTGAGGGTGAGGTCGAGAAAATACGGACTACCATGGGGGTGATATCTCGCCCAAAACCACGTGAGGACTACCTTGTCATGGAATTGCCGTGTGAAGTAATCCGCCAGGATCTTTTAGTGAAAGCGCCTTACCTCCCGATGGGCAAGGACCGATTTACGATTGCGATTACGGAGGAGCAGCAGACTAAAGGTGAAGGGGCGAAGATTGTCTTTGCGCAAAAGCAGAATGCTTCACGCCTTGCGCATGGAGAACTGGATGAAGGGAGTAACATGGCCATGCTGCAGTTCAAATGGCTTGAAAAGAAAGAACAGTTCACGATCGAGCGTAGTTTGATGTTTGTCAACTCGTACTTTGTGGCGGTGAAGAGTACGTATAAGTTTGAGGGTGAGGGCGCTCAACTGTCGCGATATTCAAAGCCGGAGGAGATCGAACTCTTCCGGCAGAAGTTGGAAGCAAGGCAACTGATGAATCAAGCGATCGTTGACAACTTGCAAAAAAAGTATGGAGAACCTGTAGTACGATTAGTGGGTGACCATGATGTTTTGTTGCATTGGGAAAAAGATGATGTGAGCGTGGATGCTTCACTTTCCGGGGTTTGGATACCGAATAATGCTCTTCCGATTCCACGAGACAGTCGGTCGGCGGAAAGGTACAGGCAGTCGGTGGAGAGGATATCGCGTTTTGCGGGGTTGCCGGTCACGTTGGCCAGGGATCCGAAACCAGATGCGGTGGAGAAGGGAATCAAGTCGGATGTTTGGAAGATTATAGACAAGAATCAATCTTTACGGTTTACCGGATACAGCGTGTGCAATAAGAAAATGGCGGATCGCTTGATCAACGACATCACCGATCGGCAGGAGAGCGAGCAAGAAAAAAAACAGGACGAAGCGGCTCACGAGCATGAAAAGAAAATGGATGAGGTGAAGAAAAATATGAAAAGTATGGAAGGTGATGGACTGTGAGAGGCGGGTGGCTGAGATATCGGAAGCTACGGGTCTGGGACAATCTCGGTTCCAGACTCGTGCTTCGCGAATCACGGGTTCGAATGTGAATGAGGTCAGCCTGCTTTGTTCCAACCTTCCATCCGAGCCGCGAACGCAGGGAGCGACTCATGCGAACATGAGAAAATAACGCTTGTCGCTTTCTTATGGTCGCGGCTCGGATGGTTGTGTACCAGAGGGTTGAGACAGAGCGGGTAACCCCCGTTTTCCCGGTTTCTCCGGCTGTTTGGAATGGACGCAAAGCCTGGTGTAACCAGGTGCCATGTCCCCAATAACACAGTCACGTCGGTGCTCGCTTGCGAGTACCGGCGTGTCCGTTGTCGCGTTTTTGGGGTGTAGCGCCGCCCCTGGTGGGGCGGCGGTTTGGCGGTTAAATGTGGGCGTTAAAGACGTGGGTTCTGCCGTCGATTTCGAAGGTGATCACGTCGCCGTTCAGGTCCATGTCGTGGGCGATGGCCTCCCAGTCGATGTTGTGGCGGATGAAGTCCGGTAGGGTTTTGAGCACGTCGCCGCAACACTCTTCGGTGAGTTCATGGGCGTAGTCCTCCAGGCTGTCGTATTCGCCTTGATAACCTTCTTCCATGTAACGGCGGGCGTCGGCGATGCCGGAGGTTCCGCCGAAGTGGGACGCCAGGGCGGCGAAGAGCGGGCCGTGCTGCGTGATCAGAAAGGCCAGTTCCGCGACTTTGTCGAGGTCCTCGTATTCCGAGAGGCTCAGGCCCGCGAAGTTGGCATAATCGTGGATCGCCCATTCCTCGGCGATGGGTTCTTTGGATTCGGCCAGCATTTGGCCGATTTGCTCGCGGATGACGTGGGCCGATTGGTCGGCAGCGATCCATCGTCCATGAAGACGACCGGAGTTGTAATCGGCCAGGGACGCCACGTAAATCTGTGGCGAAGTGGCGGTGATTTTCTCGTCTTTGGTTATATTCATTTCCATTTTAGCTCTATTCATTTCCATATTTTCTCCCTAAAAAACCACCAACCCGGAAAGGGGGGGGCGGCGTTTGGTTCTTACACTCTGCTGTTGAGAACAAACGCCGTCCCTCCTTTTGGGACGGAAAAGTAGCGAAGCGATCTCCGCCGAGAGAGCCGGGACCATGCGACCAATGCAAGGGAAGTGACAGGCCAGCGTAGCGACTGGCCACTCGCCTTGCGGACGCAGGGTCTCGGCGAACGAGACAACTGCTGCCGCGTCAGCGGCCCAAGAAAACGGCGGAGCAACAGGGCGAAAAGCGGGAAGGGCTTGCCCCAAGGCATGACAGGCTTGTCCTGGCGTGCTTCCCGCGGCCCTGATGCGACATCCATTGGCGGCTGTCCGCTCCTGCCCCTCCACAGCATTCGCCGTTTCGAGGCAAACAATAGTGCTCGAAGAGCAGCAAATCAGTTGTCATTGATGGTTTACCACACGTAAACCGTCGTAAACCACACAAAACCGTCGTCAACCAACGACAGGTGTGGCCGACCAGAATTGGTCATGAGATGGTTTACGCCCCGAGTATGAACGTATACCTCGCGCGAACTGGCAGCACCAGAAGAAAACACGGTCGGGATGTAAACGGGTTTTGCGGCGGGAAAATAGCTCTGGCTCGTAGTCGCGGTTTACGCTCCTTCCAAGTCAAAAGGGGTTGCCCCCGAGCATTGGGTGAGAAAGTGTGCGTTGTGCCCGGTCTACGGAGCACAGAGCCATTCTCTCGCCGCAACTGAATCATCTATCTTTAGTTATGGTGGCTGGCATGGACCGTGTGCTCAAAAAAGAAAGTTTTTTTTCGATTGGCCTGACGGGGACTTACCCCAATTGTTCCAATCGTTCGCCATTGCAGTGACCCGGCGAATCGCTCGGCTCAAGTCGAACTCGCACAACAGCTTTACGTGTCTTGTTTGAGGATTTGGAGATATTTATGGTAAACGTAAACGCGGTCTCGTTGTTTGCCGGTAGTTTCGCGGAGGATGCCGAGTTTGTTCAGTGTGGCCAGGGCTTTGATGGCGGTGGGTTTGGTGACGCTCAAGAGCGTTACGGCTCGCGGCAAAGTGATGACGGGATTGGCTGCCAGCAGATCGAGCAGTTTGACGGCCGGTACGGTTGCTTGGGGAGCGGCCACCAGCGCGGCGCGGTCGAGGGAGAGTTGGAGGAATAGCCGCTGTGCTGCGGAGACGGCGTCGGCGGCGGCTTCGGCCACGCAGTCGAGGAAGAATTCTGTCCAGCCTTCCCAGTTGCCGAGGGTGCGGATCTCGGTGAGGCGATTGTAATACTCTTGCTGGTGGCGTTTGAACGCGACGCTCAGATACAGCAGTGGGACTGGCAGGATTTTCCAATGCTCGACGAGCAGCGTGATGAGCAGGCGTCCGATGCGGCCGTTGCCGTCGAGGAATGGGTGGATGGTTTCGAATTGTGCGTGGGCCAGGCCGATGCGGATGAGAGGTGGAAGGTCGTCGGGGCGGTGAATCCACTTTTCGAGTGCCGAGAGAGCGTCCGGCAGTGCATCCGGTGGCGGC